>JARRMH010000005.1:0-25448 GCA_037386205.1 Woeseiaceae bacterium
GGACCCTGTGGGGCAGATTGTCCGGATTAAGAAAGTGGGGTCAGGGGCGAGGCCGGCTTTGCGCTCGCGGCCGGTACCGAGTGTTCGATCGAAGCGGAAGGTTCGGCCGGCGACGACGAGTCTCAGTACGGCGGCGACAACGACGACGACAGCTCGGGCATCATGCGCTACGTCATCGTCAAGCACACAGGCGCCGAAGTCGGCAATGGTGACGAGTTGAACGGCATTTCGTTCGGTGGCGTCGGTCGCGGGACGATCGTGGAAAACCTGCAGGTCTACTCGACCTACGATGACGGCATCGAGATGTTCGGCGGTGCCGTGAACTTTACGAACTTTGTGGCGCTGTACGTTCGTGACGATTCGATCGACATCGACGAGGGCTGGATTGGTTCAATCGACAACGCGCTGGTCATCCAGTCCGAGAATGACGGCAACCACTGCATCGAAGCCGACGGTATTGGCTCCTACAATGAATCAGAAGTCGCGCGCAACGCGGACCTGATCGCTGGTGAAGGCGCAGGGTGGCGATTCCGGGAAGGCATCTGGCCGATTATCAACGATTCTCTCGTCGTATCGACATTCGCCGCGAACGATACGACCGAGGCGGACGACAATTACTGTCTCCGTATCGACAACCCGGAGACCGAAGCCGCCGCCGGCGACGGAGATATGCAGCTTAATTCGGTGATCTTCGCGTGCCAGGAGAACTCGAAAGGCAACGCCTTCGGCGCCTTTGCCAGCGAGCAGGAATGGGCCGAGACCGACGAAGGCGCGCAGTTTGCCACGGTTGCGTCGGGTGCGGCGGCGGACGCGAGTGCCGCTGCCGATGAGGACCTGCAGCTCCTCGAAGGCAACCACAAAGTGTATTCGATCGCCTGGGTGACCTCGCTTGTCGACGGCGCCGCGCCGCTCGGTTCCACGGCACCGACAGCGGGCGATTACCTCGGCGGTGTCGGCCTGGCAAACGACTGGATTGCCGGCTGGACCTTCGGCATCGAAGCATCCAACCGCGCCCAACCACTCTGGTTCGAATAATGAAAACGCAGAAAATCAACAGGATTGCGGCGGCTGCCCCGGCAGCCGTCGCCGCGTTGTTGCTGGCCTTGCCGGCCTCCGCCGAGTTGACCGACGACGAGTTCGATGCGCTGGTCGCGCGCGTCCAGGCAGCGGAACAGCAGGATCGTCGGGCAGAGGAAGACCCGCAGCCCTCCAGCGACTTCGAGGAAGTGGTCGTGACGGGGCGTTTTATCAGTTCGAGCCAGCAACTGGTCAACGAGCGCATGACGGATGCTTTCGCGACCGACCTACTCGGCGCCGACACAATTTCGCGGCTCGGTGACTCGACGGTTGCGGCTGCGTTGCGCCGCGTGCCGGGGCTCACACTGGTGCAGGACAAGTACGTGTATATTCGCGGGCTCGGCGAACGGTACTCGCAAAGCACGTTGAACCGTGCACAAATTCCGTCGCCCGACCTGACTCGGAATGTCATCCCGCTCAACGTATTTCCGACATCGATTGTCGAGTCGCTGCGTGTGCAAAAAGCCTGGTCGGCGGATCTACCGGCCAATTTCGGGGGCGGAGCCGTCGATATACGAACGAAAGGTATTCCGGACTCAATGACCTTCAAGTTCGAGGCCGGTCTCGGACACAACAGTGAAAACCCGAGCAATATCATCAGCTACTCCGGTGGCGGCGATGACGCTTTCGGTGTCGATGACGGCACGCGCGCGCTGCCGGCCGAAATCCAGCAGGCGCTGGTCGATTTCCAGGGTAATCCGAGCGTGAATTCGATCTACGGGTTTCTGCAACGCCAGGATCCGGGCGCCAGCCTCTACGATGCTGAGCAACAAAACCGGCAACTGGCGCTGGCTCTCAACCGTGATATCGGGCTTACCCGCGAGAGCGCGGACCCCGACTACAAGCTGCGATCGAGTTTCGGTACGAAGCTGGACTGGGGAACGAACTGGCAGGCCGGATTCAATTTCGGGGCGTCCTACGACACCGATTGGCGCATGCGTCGGACACGTACCGCCGACTACGGCGAGCCGGACGAGCAGAACGGATACAAGGAGGAATCGACGCGCAACGTGAACATTGCCGGTACCCTCAATCTCGGGCTCGCGTATACGGAAGATCATGAGATATCGACGACCAGCCTGTTCCTGCGTAATACCGATGACGAAACAGAGGTCTTCGATTTTTTCAATGAGAATCGCCTCAAGTCGAGCGGCCGCGGTTTTCGCGACTACCGCCTGCAATTCGAAGAGCGCGAACTGCTGACGCACCAGATCGAGGGCACGCATTTTCTGGGGACCGAGACGCGGCGTATGCTGCCCCTGCTGGAAACCCTGCTCAGGCCGTTCCCGGTGCAAACCAAAGTCGAGTGGTTCTATTCTGCATCAACGGCACAAACGAATATTCCCAACCAGGTCTCCGTGGCCTCCGAGACCTTCACCGACCGCGCCACCGGTGCGGTATTGAGCGAGTCTGTTCGCCTGACCTCCTCTGCCGCCGACTATCGGTTCACCGATCTCGATGACGAGGTCGACAACTACGGCTGGAGCCTGGCCGTACCGTGGCAGCTCGACGAATCGTACGTCGAAGTGAGTGGTGGTTATGACCACGCGCAGAAGGCACGTACCTACAAGCAGAGCCAGTTCAGCCTCGGATACCTCGGAATTGCGGATGCTGCCGTGCTTGAGGGTGACCTGGGCGAGGTCTTTTCCGACGAGAACATCCTCGCGGACGTGCCCGATCCCGACCCGACCAACCCGGTTCCCGATGCCCGTGTATTCACGAACAATGTTGTCTTTGACCGCCAAGGTGCGAACTCGAACAGCTACCTGGCGGCGACGATGACCGACTCGGTCTGGGGCAAGATCGACTGGACCTGGCAGGATACCTGGCGGTTTGCCGCCGGCGCACGCTGGGAAGATTACCGGCAGGTGGCCGTCGACTGGAATCCGTACGGCTTCTCGGAGGGCTCTCCGCAGGTGACGACCGATCCCGACACGCTGGCGTCCGGCACGTTTTATGAGGATCGGGTCTACCCGGCCGCCGGCATCACGTATATGGGCGACCTCTGGGCCGAGACCTTCCAGCTGCGCCTCGGTTATAGCGAGACGGCCGTTCGTCCCGACCTGCGCGAGATTACCGATTCCAGCTACATCGATCCCATTACGGGCGACCTGGTAAGAGGTAATCCGGGCGTCGTGCCTTCGGAGGTGGAAAACATCGACCTGCGCGCGGAATGGTACTTCGGCAACGGGGACAACCTGACGGTTACGCTGTTCCAGAAGGACATTCGCAACCCGATCGAGTTCTTCGAAATCCCGGCGAGTGACACGACCATTGCGCGTGAGATCATCAATGCCGAATCGGGCAGCGTGAAAGGCATCGAGTTCGAAGTCCTCAAGGAGTTGAGCTTCCTCGGCAGCACGTTCGATGCATTCTTCGTCCAGGGCAACGTAACGCTGCAGGACTCCGAACTCGTCGCGGGTCCCGACGCCAATGTGCCGACGAATCCCGTTCGCAAGTTGTCGGGTGCGTCTGACTACGTCGCGAACTTCATGCTGGGTTACGATTCGCCCGACGCCAGGCACACGGCTTCGCTGATCTACAATGTGTTTGGCGAGCGGTTGTACGTGGCGGGCCGCAACGGCGCTCCGGACGGCTTCGAGCAGCCGTTTCATTCGCTGGATCTGACGTATTTCTGGTATCCGACCCCGCGGGTTACGCTCAAGGTGAAAGCCCAGAATCTGCTGCCTGAGACCATCCGTATCGAACGGTCCGGTGTCACGACGTTCGAGAAGGATCCTGGCATGGTCTTCAGCCTCGGCTTTGCGGAAATAGTCAAACGGAGTGCGAATGCGTAAGTCGATTCTGTTCCTGGTGGTCCTGGCCGTCATTTTGCCGGGTTGCTCGGTCAACCCGGTCACGGGGGAAAGTGAGTTTGTGCTCATGGACACGGCGCAGGAAATCGAGCTCGGACGCCGCAATTTCGCGCCGATGCAGCAGTCCCAGGGCGGGCTATACGACGTGGACCCCGAACTCACCGCGTATGTCAGCCGCGTCGGGCAGAAAGTCGCCGCCGAGAGCGGTGTCGATCTGCCCTATGAGTTCGTTGTCCTCAACAATTCCATCCCCAATGCCTGGGCGCTGCCGGGGGGCAAGAGCTCGCCGCCGTGCTCGGGCATGAGGTCGTGCATGCTGCGGCACGGCACACAGCCAGTCAGCAGGCCCGTGCCATGATATTGCAGGCCGGTGTCATCGGGACCGCGGTAGCGGCAAGCGATAGTGATTACGGCAGCCTCATCGCCGGTGGCGCCAATGTGCTGGCAATGGCCGGTCTTGCCAAGTACGGGAGAAGCGCCGAACTCGAAGCCGATCGTTACGGCATGGAGTTCATGTCCCGGGCCGGTTACGATCCGCAGGGCGCGGTGCATTTGCAGGAGACTTTCGTCAGGCTCAACGAGGGACATAATCAGGACTGGATCAGCGGATTCTTTGCCAGCCACCCGCCGTCGCGGGAACGGGTAGTGGCCAACCGGGCCAAGGCCGCTGCGTTGCCACCCGGAGGCGTTGTGGGGAAGGGCGAGTACGCTGCTGCCCTCGATCGCACCATGCGCCTCAAGCCGGCGTACGAGGCTTACGACGAAGGTCGCGAGGCGCTCGCGAATGACAACCTCGAGGAGGCCCTGGCAAAAGCAAACCAGGCGCTCGACCTGTTTTCGGGCGAGGCGAACTTCCACGCCTTGCGCGGCGATGTCCGCCTGACGCAGGAAAACTACCGGGACGCCGATACGAATTACACGCGCGCCATCGAGCGACGGGGCGACTTCTTCTACTATCACCTGCAACGCGGCATCGTCCGCAAGGAACTCGGGCAGCGCGACGCGGCCGTCGCCGACCTGGAACGCAGCCTGCAGCTGTTGCCGACGGCGCCCGCCCACCTGGCACTCGGTGACCTGGCCCGGCAGCGCGGCAATGCGACGAGGGCAATCGAACACTACCGGGTCGCGGCGAAATCGGGCGGTGAGCTGGGGGAACGGGCGGCTGGCGTCGTCGCCGCCGAGGTCGATGAGTAAGCATGATGCGATTACGTTATACGGTCCCCAACGCCTTCACCGCGCTAAGCCTGCTGCTCGGTGTCTCGTCGATCGTGACAACCCAACTGGGCGACCTGGAAACGGCCGCATGGATCATCGTCTGGTGCGGCCTGCTGGATGTGATGGACGGTGTTTCGGCCCGCCTGTTAAAGGCCACCTCCGACTTCGGGGCCGAATTCGACTCCATGGCGGATCTCGTCTCTTTCGGCGTGGCCCCGGCTGTTCTCATGCTAAACGCAGGACTGCAGATCGGCGGTATCGAAACCGGCTCGCTGCCGTTCTGGCTGTTGCTCGTGTCAATCGGGGTATTCACGCTGGCCGGCGCGATGCGGCTGGCACGATTCAATATCGTCAGTGAATCCCCCGGCAGAGGCTGGTTCAGCGGCGTACCCATCACGGCCGCGGGCGGTGGCCTGGTATCCTCCGCGGTACTCGTCCTGATTCACCAGCCGGACATTGCGGCTTCGCTGCCCCTGCATCTCTATATGCCGGTCTTCATGTTCGTTTTGGCGCTGCTCATGATTTCCCGCCTGCGCTTCCCCAAGGCGGTCGTGCGCGACACGCTCGCCGTCAACCTGTTTCAGGGGGTGTTCGTCGTGGTCTTCTATTACTGCGGTATCACCCGGTCGTATCCCGAGTTACTGCTGGGTGCGGGGATACTGATTCTGATTTCCGGCATCATCGCCGGCCGCATGACAAGGCCAAGCTGAAGGAACACGAATGCGTGAGATCATCCGAGTCTTGCCGGCACTGTTGTGCCTGGCGCTTGCGTCAGTGGTGCAGGCCAGTGAGCAGGCCGTCGAACTCGACGAGTATGCGGCGCACGAAGGTTTCGTGGACATGTGGTGGGACGAGGCAAACGGGCGCATCCTGCTGCGCGTCGACGAGTTCGATGCGCCGTTTCTGTACCAGGCGTCCATGCCGCGCGGGGTCGGGTCCAACGACCTCGGCCTCGACCGCGGGCAGCTCGGCACGACCAAGATCCTGCGTTTCTTGCGCAGCGGCCCGAAAATTCTGCTGGTCGAGGACAATCTCCGGTACCGGGCGGACAGCGACAATCAAAAAGAGCGCCAGGCGATAGCGGAATCGTTCGCGCGCTCCGTCATCTGGGGGTTCACCGACCTCGACGACGATCCTGCGTCGACGATCATCGATGCGACGCCTTTCCTCGTACGCGATGCGCATGGCGTGGCCGACCGCCTCGAGCGGCTGCAGGAGGGCACGTTCCGGACCGATGATGCCCGTTCGGCAATCTATCTGCCGCGGACCCGGGCCTTTCCCGACAATACGGAAGTCGAGGCGATCATCACGCTGGTCGGCGAGCCGACCGGGCAATACCTGCCGACCGTGATGCCCGACCGCAATGCGCTGACCGTGCAGGTGCATCATTCGTTCGTGCGCCTGCCGGACGACGATTACGAACCATTGCCCTACGATCCGCGCAGCGGCGTGATTGGCCTCCGCTACGACGCCGGTGGCTTCCTCGACTACGCGACGCCGATCGGCGATACGCTGGTAAGGGACTATGGCCGGCGACATCGCCTGAGTAAGGCGGATCCGGCGGCGCCTGTCAGCGAGGCCGTCGAGCCCATCGTCTATTACCTCGATCCCGGCGTTCCCGAGCCCGTGCGCTCGGCGCTGCTCGAGGGCGCGCGCTGGTGGGGCGAGGCGTTCGAGGCGGCCGGATACAGGGATGCCTATCGTGTCGAGTTGCTGCCCGCCGGCGCCGACCCGATGGACGTACGCTACAACGTGATCCAGTGGGTGCATCGGTCGACCCGGGGCTGGTCGTACGGCGCGTCAGTCGTCGATCCGCGCACCGGGGAGATCATCAAGGGGCACGTCTCGCTCGGTTCGTTGCGCGTGCGGCAGGACTACCTGATTGCCGAAGGTTTACTGGCGCCTTATGACGATGCGAACGTGCCGCCCGAAATGCTCGAGATGTCGCTCGCGCGCATCCGGCAGCTGTCCGCCCACGAGGTCGGGCATACGCTCGGCTTCGAGCACAACTTCGCGGCCAGCACGCAGGACCGCGCATCGGTCATGGACTATCCGTTTCCGCTGATTCGCATCACGGGCGAGGGCGACCTCGATCTGTCGGATGCCTATGACGTCGGCATCGGCGAATGGGACAAGCGGACCGTGCTCTATGCCTACCAGGATTTTCCGGACGGGGCTGACAGCGCTGCAGCGCGCTGCAGCGCGCCGCCGTATCCTCGAGGAGACGATCGCGCAGGGGTTCAGATACGTCGCCGACGCGGATTCGCGCTCGTCGGCCACGTCGCATCCTTACGGCAACCTCTGGGACAACGGTGAAGACGCCGTCGAAGAGTTGCGACACCTGCTGCAGGTGCGCGAGATTGCGCTCGCGCGATTCTCCGCGCGCAACATTCGCATCGGCCGGCCGCTCGCCCGGATCGAGGAGGTGCTGGTGCCGATCTACCTGTTGCATCGCTTCCAGGTCCAGGCTGTCGGCAAACTCATCGGCGGCCACTACTTCAACTACAGGCTGCGTGGCGATACGCAGGAAGGCATGAAGCCGGTCCCCGCGGCGCAACAGCAGGAGGCGATCGACGCGTTGCTGGCGCTGCTCGACCCGGCCGTGCTGCGGCTGCCCGAAACGCTGGCCACGCTGATTCCGCCCCGTGTCCCGAACGACCCGAAGTCGCGCGAAACGTTCGGCGGAGCCACCGGCATCAACTTCGATGCACTCGCGCCGGCCAGGGCGTCGGTCGCGCTGACGCTCCGCGTGCTGCTGGATCGCAGCCGCGGCGCCCGCCTGGCCCGCTCCGGGGCGCCCGGCTTTGAGGCCATCACGCAAGGATTGCTGGAATCGTCCTGGTATGCGCGCCCGCTCGGCGGCATCGACGGGGCGCTCCAGCGGCAGACCAGTTTGCAGGTGTTGTATGAATTGCTGAGACTCGCGCTCGACGTCGAGGCTGACGGCGACGTCCGTGCCCTCGCGCTGGACGCTTTGGACGAACTCGAACGCTGGCTGGCGAAGCGCACGTCGCGCGATGTCGTACTCGATGCCCATTACGCCTTTGCCCGGCACGAGATTCGGCGGCTGCTCGATGACCCGGCCGCAATCGACAACATCGCGCCCGTCCGGGCACCCCCGGGATCACCGATAGGCTCAGCCGCCGAATAGTGTCACGGCGATGTCCGCGACCGTCACAGTGCTCGTCGTGTACCTCGGCATTCTCGCCGGGCTCGCCATCTGGAGCCGGCGCGAGACGCATACGCTGTCGGGGTTCTACCTGGCCGGCAAAAAGCTGCCGTATTGGGTCGTCGCGTTCAGCACCAATGCGACCGGCGAATCGGGCTGGTTGCTGCTCGGCCTGTCGGGCATGGGCTATCTCGTTGGCGCCCAGGCTTACTGGGTCGTGTTCGGTCAGATGACGGGCATCGCCCTGTCGTGGTGGCTCGTATCGAGGCGTCTCAAGGCGCTCGGGGACGAAACGGACTCCATTACCGTGCCGGACGTGTTGGCGGCGAAATTCGACGACCGGTGGCACCTCATCCGGGCCGTGTCGGCCCTGATCATCCTCGTCATGGTGACGACCTACGTCACGGCGCAGATGGTTGCCACCGGCAAGGCGTTCTCGGGTTTTCTCGGCATGGGCTACGAGACCGGCGTCATCGTCGGTTCGGTGATCATCATCGGTTACACGTTCGTCGGCGGCTACAAAGCGGTCTCCTACACCGACGTGGTACAGGGCGTCCTCATGCTGCTCGGTCTCGTCGCGGTGCCCGCTGCCGCGATCCTTGCGGCCGGTGGTGTCGACGAGATCCGGACCTCACTGAGGTTGCAGGACCCGGCGCTGCTCGACCTGTTCGCATTCAGCGAGATACCCGCCTGGATCGGTATTGCCAGCTTCCTCGCGATCGGCCTGCCGTTTATCGGCGTGCCCCAGCTGCTGGTCCGCTACATGTCGGCCCGCGACGACGGCGAGATCCGCAAAGCACGCATCATGTCCCTCGTCGTCCTGGCCGTGTTCGGTTTCGGCGCCGTGACAGCCGGCGTGGCCGGCCGGGCCCTGTATCCGGGTCTCGAGGACAGCGAAACCATCTTCCCGGTCCTGTCGAGCAACCTGTTTCCCCCCGTGATCTCGGGTGTACTGCTCGTCGTGGTGCTGTCGGCCATCATGTCCACCGTCGATTCATTGTTGTTGCTCGCATCCTCGGCCGCCGTTCGGGATATCTACCAGAGGATCATGGGCAGCGACGAGAGCGACGAGCGCCTTGCGATGTACGGCAAGGTGGTGACCGTCATCATCGGCGTCCTTGCCGTCGTTCTCGGCGTGCAGGAGCCGCGCGTCATATTCCATTTTGTACTCGCTTCCTGGTCGGGTCTCGGTTCGGCCTTCGGCCCGGCCATGGTCGGTATCCTGTACTACGAACGCATCACGTGGCTCGGTGTCGTGTGCGGCATACTCGGCGGGTTCGCCGCCAGTGTCGTGTGGCTGATGTTCTTCAAGGAAGGGGCTCACGGCCTGTACGAAGCGATCCCGGGCTTTATCGCCGGTGCGGTGCTGACCTTCGGCGTCAGCCGGCTGACTGCGGAAAAAAATCCCGTCAACGTGTAACCAATTGCGCCGGATGGCCCTATAAGCGGGTATGAACACACTGATTGAGGGTTTGAGGATGCGTATTTTGAAGATTCTGTGCGTCGCCATAATGCTGGCCGCGCCGGTGGCAGCCGTCGCGGACGTGAACACGGTGCCGGGCTCGGCCGAGTGGTACCTGCACGTCGACCTGCAGCAGATGAAGGTGGAGGAGGCCGGGAAGCCGGTTTACGAATGGCTGCGCGACGAGGTTTTCGCAGATGTCAGGCAAGATACGGGTGTCGACCTCGACCGGGAAGTCGACAGCCTGACGGCGTTTTCGGTGACCGGCGAGGGCCCGGTGATCGTCATCGACGGCGATTTCAGCAATGACACGCGGGACAAGATGATGGCGCTGATCGCGGCTAATGGCGACTTGAGTCCCCTGCAGGCATCGGGGAGCAAGTATTTCCGCCTCGGCGACGAGGAGGGAGACGTCGAGTACGAGAACGCTGACGTCCATCTCACGCTGGATTCCCTCGATGACGGCGCCTGGATAAGCCTGGACGTGAAAGACAAGATACTGGTCACGGGGAGCGAGGCACAAATGAAGTCGCTGCTCGCGAACAAGGGCCGGGTGCCGGGCCCCGGCAAGAGTAACGGGGCGATGCTCGTGCTGACGGCCGAGAAGACTTTGCTGCAGGCCGGGATGAACACGGCGAAGTTCGGCGGCGGCAGCGACGGTGACCTCGATTCGAAGATCTTGCGCAACACCGAGCAGGTCGCGTTCCTGATTGCCGCCGTGGCGAACAAGCTGGCAATCGAGGCGGAACTCGTCACGAGTGCGCCGGAGATGGCGGAGTCGCTCGCCAGCGTCGCTCGTGGGCTGATCAGCCTCGTTGCATTCGACGACAGCATGGATGCCGAGGCGATCGCCATGCTGCAGAGTACGAAGATCGAGGCCAAGGGCAACAGCCTGAACCTGTCGTTGGCCGTCGACCCGGCCCTCGTCGTCAGGACGATAGAGAACTGAGGCGCAGCCGGCCGAGTCGTGACGAGCGAAGCGCAACTGGTCGATGCGGCGAAAGCGGGGTCCGCGGATGCATTCGCGGAACTCGTGCGCAGCTACCGGGATCGCCTGCTGCGTTTCCTCGTGACCCGTTGCACCAGCGTCGCCGACGCAGAGGACGCCCTGCAGGACACATTGATCAACGCGTACCGCTATATCGACTCTTATGACCCCCGCTGGCGCTTCAGCACGTGGCTCTACCGCATCGCGATACGCAACGCAGGCAAATTACGCGGCGCCGACCTGGTCGAGATCGGTGACCTGCATGATGAAGGAAACGACCCGCTGCAACAGTGCATTGCCGATGCGGAGGTCGAAAACCTCTGGTTGGCCGCACGGCGGCATCTGAGCGATGACATGTTCACCGCCATGTGGCTGCGCTATGCCGAGGACATGTCCGTGAACGACATTGCCAACGCCCTTGACAGAACGACATCCTGGACCAAGGTTAACCTGATGAGAGGGCGGCGCGCGCTCGAGACGCACCTGAACGACGCCGCCCGGGAGAGTGAAGCGTATGGATAAGCTCGCACAACGATTGCGTGAGGACGCCCGGCGAATCGACGTTACTGTCTCCGATGAACTCGATCGACGTATCGAAGCTTCGCTGCGCGCGACGACGCCCGCAGCGGAACGGCGGCCCGCCCCGGCGGCACGGCCACCCCTGTTCTGGTGGGCGAGCACGGTAACCGGGCTCGCCGCCGCCTTGGCCGTGATCGGCATAGTCAACTGGCAGGCGCGGCAGGAGCCTCTGCCCCCGCCGGTGTCGATCGCCGAGTTGCAGCCGCCGATCAAACTCAACATGGAAACGGCGAAACTGACGGCGCCGCTCGAAGAGGAACTCGAGGCGCTGCAGTCCGACCTCAAGAAAGCCGAAGAAAAGGTCAGGCGCGATATTGGACTCTGACGCCCGGACTGTTGGTGTGGGCGACGTTCGTCGAGGTGACCGATCTTCGTGATCATCGTGCCGATCTGGCTGATGTCCCTCGAACGCCTCTGTGTAGAGGACACGCGTCTCGGGTAGTATGTGGGGACAGCACGTTCGAGCCCGAAGAGCCGGCGCATCACCAGGGCGGCGCAAGACGGCGCGAAACTTGTTGTGACCACCCATCGTAACAAGGCCCGGTTGCGGGCCTTTTTTGCTGGACGACCTGAAGCCCGTGGGAATCTTCGAGTACATCTCCGTCCTGACGTCGATCATCATCGGCCTCGGCATCGCGCACCTGTTGCGAGGAATGGCCGGTCTCGTCCAACATCCGGGACGCCACAAGCTGTACTGGGTTCACCTGGTCTGGGTCGGCTACATGTTTTTCAACATGGTCTTCTGGTGGTGGTGGGAATTCAACCTCGGCAAACTCGAGGTCTGGTATTTCCCGAACTACCTGTTCGTCCTGATTTATGCTGTTCTTCTTTACCTGTGCTGTGCCTTGCTGTTTCCGTCAGACCTGACCGGCTACTCGGGGTTCGAAGACTTTTTCATTTCGCGGCGGGTATGGTTTTTCGGGCTTCTGGCGTTCACGAATGTCATCGATGTGTACGATACGTGGATGAAGGGGGCCGAGCATTTTGCGAATGCGGGCAACGAATATCTCGTATTGACGGGGTTTAACTTCATTGCGTCGGTCATTGCGGCCGTCACGCCCAATCGGATCTATCATGCCTGCCTCGCGATTGCCGCAATAAGCTACCAGGTGCAATGGGCCCTGTCGTTTTCCTACGTCATGGGGTGACACGAATGTACCGGGCACTATCTGCTCGTGCCACTCGGCATCAGGAATCATTGACGTGTTCATGAGTCTGGTGGGCATTGCCGCGATCTTCGTGATCGCGTTCATGCTGTCGAACAACCGCGCGGCGATCAATCGCAGAACGCTCGCCATTGCTTTTGCGCTGCAGACGACACTGGCGGCATTCGTCCTTTATGTCCCCGTGGGCGGCCGGTTTCTCGATCGGGTCGTTCGTGGCGTGCAGTTCGTGATCGACCAGGGACGCTACGGAATCGAGTTCGTCTTCGGGACCCGAATCGAAGAGTCACTCGGTTTCACGATCGCATTCGGCGTACTGCCGGTCATCGTGTTCTTCGCGGCGCTCATGTCGGTGCTCTATTACCTCAATATCATGCAACGCGTCGTCGGCACGTTCGGTGGCTGGCTGCACAAGCTGCTCGGCACGAGCCATGCCGAGTCGGTTTCGGCCGTGTCCAATATCTTCGTCGGCCATACGGACGCGCCGCTGGTCGTGCGGCCGTACCTGAAAGCAATGACCGAGTCCGAGCTGTTCGCCGTCATGACCGGGGGCTGCGCGACGATCGCCGGTGCCGTCATGATGGGCTATGCGCAGATGGGCGTCGACCTCAAGTACCTGATCACAGCCAGTTTCATGGCGGCACCGGGCGGCCTGATGATGGCGAAGATCCTGTTTCCCGAAACCACGCCCCATGACGAGCGGCCACCGACCGAGGACGTTCCCGAGGAAGACAGGCCGGTCAATATCTTCGAGGCGATCGGCAACGGTGCCATGACCGGGTTGAACGTCGCGCTCGCGGTCGGTGCCATGCTGATCGCGTTCGTCGGCCTGATTTACCTCGTGAACGGCCTGTTGGGTCTGCTCGGCGGGCTGGTCGGATTCGACGACCTGTCGGTGCAGTGGGTTCTCGGCAAGCTGTGCGCACCGGTCGCATTCCTGCTGGGCATACCGTGGAGCGAGGCGGCGCAGGCAGGCAGCCTGATCGGCCAGAAGTTCGTCATCAACGAGTTCTATGCCTATGCCAGCTTCGTGGGGATCAAGGACAGTCTCTCGCCGTATGCGCAGCTCGTCGTGACCTTTGCACTGTGCGGCTTTGCCAACCTCTCGTCGATCGCCATTCTGCTCGGCGGGCTCGGCGCGGTCGTGCCGTCGCGCCGTCACGACATCGCGAGACTTGGTCTTCGGGCGGTGATTGGCGGTACACTGGTCAACCTGTTGAACGCATCCCTCGCGGGGTTTTTCTACACATTGCAGACATTATGACCAGGGCAATCGTTCTCGTACTCGATTCATTCGGCGTCGGCGCAGCCAACGATGCCGAGGCCTTTGGCGATGCCGGCGCGGATACGCTTGGCCATATTGCCAACCTGCGGGCGGCGGCCGGGCGGCCTCTCGACGTGCCGAATCTCGCCAGGCTCGGGCTCGTCGAGGCCGCCATGGCGAGTACCGGGAAGCCCGTGCCGGTCGCCGCGGACGATGCGGACGTGATCGGCGCACACGGTTTTGCGGCAGAGCTGTCGAGCGGCAAGGACACGCCGAGCGGCCACTGGGAGATCGCGGGCGTCCCGGTGCTGTTCGACTGGGGCTATTTCACGAGCAAGACCGACACGTTTCCAGAGGAGTTGCTCGATGCGCTGATCGAGCGTGCCAATCTGCCGGGCGTGCTGGGCAACTGCCATGCCTCGGGGACGGAGATCATCGCCGAACTCGGCGACGAGCACGTCCGCACGGGCAAGCCGATCGTTTATACGTCGGCCGACAGCGTCTTCCAGGTTGCCTGCCACGAAGAGGCTTTCGGCCTGGAGCGGCTGTACGAACTCTGTGAGATAGCGCGCGAGCTCGTTGACAAGTACAAGGTCGGCCGCGTCATTGCCCGCCCGTTCGTCGGCGACGCGCCGGACAACTACGAGCGTACCGGGAACCGCCGTGACCTGACGACGCCCCCGCACGCACCGACGGTGCTCGACAAGCTCGTGGCAGCGGGGGGCGAGGTCGTCAGTGTCGGCAAGATCGCCGACATCTTTGCGCACCGGGGAATCACGCAGAAGATCAAGGCGACGGGCAATGCGGCGCTCTTCGACGCGACGCTGGAGGCCGTGCGGGCAGCGGGCGACAATACCATCGTCTTCACGAATTTTGTCGACTTCGACATGCTCTACGGGCATCGTCGCGACGTCGACGGCTACGCCGATGCGCTCGAGTACTTCGATGGCCGGCTGCCGGAGTTACTCGACCTGCTGCAGGACGACGACGTGCTGATACTGTGCGCGGACCATGGCTGCGATCCGGTGTGGCCGGGCAGCGATCACACGCGCGAACACATTCCGGTGCTCGTTTACGGCAACAAGATCAAGCCGGGCTCGCTGGGCCGTCGTGAAACGTTCGCCGATATCGGCCAGAGTCTCGCGACCCACTTCGGCCTCGAGCCTATGGATTACGGGACGAGTTTCCTCGGTTAGTTTCTACCCGGACGATGAGGTCCTGCATCTGTCCGGCCAGCGGCCTCAGCTGGCGAATCAGCGCCGTGTTGTTGTCATTCTCGGTGACCAGCAGCTGTCGAAACATCGGGTCATCCAGCATCGCCCGGCGGTCGTGCGCGTAGAAATAGTCGTTATACCGCCAGTCGCGCGCATGTTTCCTGATGAAGGGCAGCCAGAAATTCAGGAACGAGTACTCGATGTCCTCGATGGACTGGTTGGCGAGCACCGTGTCGTATTCATAGTAGTCTGACAGGCGAATCCGGAGATCTTCGTCCGACAGCCGCACCGCGCCCGACTTGATGACCTCGTAGGCGCCACGTCGAAAGGCAAATCGCTGCAGTGTCGCTGCCCTCGCTACTGCCCTGCTGAAGTCCGCTTCGTCGGATGGAGCGCCCTCGATCATCTCGAGTAGTTCTGCCATCGCGGCGATTGATGCCTCGCGCTCCACCATGATTTCGTTGATGGACTCGAGGTCGCGCGTCAGGTCCTGGTGCAGCTGACCCAGGACCCGGTACTCGCTCTGGCGCTCCTCCTGCTCGGTATGCCAGTTGTCGATCCCGAGTGCGATCAGGATACCGACGACGACCAGTGCCAGTTCGACGGCATGGTTGGCCCAGTCGACCTGGCGATTCATTCGTCGCGCCACGAAGACGGCACGCGTACTGCGATCACTTCGCCTTCTGCCGTGCGGGTCTCGCCCGAGTAGAAGCGGCACCGAAGCACGGTCTTCTTGTCCGTGACTTCCTCGATCGTGGCGCGCAGTGTCACTTCGTGATCGATGGGCGTGGGCGCGAGGTAATCGACGGTCAGGCGGCCGGTCACGCACCAGATCTCTTCGCCTTCGCCGACCTCGCGGCCTTCCCGGCGGTAATAGTTGGACATGGCCGTGCCGATACAATGGCAATCAATAAGACTCGCGATCGTGCCGCCGTAGAGGAATTTCTTCGGCCCGGCACACTGTTCGGGGCGGGGCCTGTAAACACAAACCGACTCGCCGTCCTGCCAGTGGCTCTTGATCTGCATGCCGAGCGGGTTCTCGGTGCCGCAACCGTAGCAATGGTTGCCGGACATGCGGTCCTGGATGGCCGTCATCCCCGGGCCTCCTGCGTGTCCCCCAGCATCTTGCCGAGCCAGGCACCGACGAGTACCGCGATTGTGCCGAGCGCCGCAAACCAGAGGGGGTGCGGAATCAGTATCAGGTTGGTGACGGCCGCGGCGAGTATCAGGCCGCCGACGATCAGAACGAACGCGAGCGGCGACGCCGTGCCGATCCGGCAGGCGACCCACGTGCCGGCCAGCGTGCCGGAGAACCACGCCAATGCCACGAACAGCAGTGCGCCGATCGGCAGCGCGTCGGCATACGCTCGCATGGCTTCGGCATCGGTGAGGTCGAGACTCGGTGGCGGTGGATACACGCTGTGCCCGATGGACTCTATTGCCCAGACGACTCCTACGGCTACGAAAACGCCCACGATCGCGGCGCCGATGTTCCTGCCCATGGTTCTGCCTCTTCTGGTGTTATCGATTTCGCTCTTGCAAAGCGGCATGGATGCGGGCCGCGAGGGTCGTCGCTTCAGCGCGGACGCGATCCGTATCGATTGTCAGTATGTCACCTTCTCGCATGAGTACCTTGCCGTCCACGACGACGGTCGCGACGTCCTGTTCGTCCGACACATAGACCAGGTGCGATACGACGTCGTAGGTCGGAATATGGTGAACGTCGTCGAAGGCGACCTGGATCAGGTCGGCCTGCTTGCCGGCTTCGAGTGAGCCGATCGTATCGCCGAGGCCGATCGCGGTCGCGCCGCCGCTCGTCGCCATCGACAGCACCGTCATGGCGGGCAAAACCTCGGGGTCCATGCGGTCGACTTTCTGCAGGAAGGAAGCGAGCCGCATTTCCTCCCACATGTCGAGGTCGTTATTGCTGGCCGCGCCATCGGTACCAAGTCCGATGCGCACCCCGGCAGCCAGCATCTCGGCAATCGGCGCGATGCCGGATGCGATCTTCATATTGGATGTCGGGTTGTGAATCACCCCGACCTTGCGGTCGACGAGGATCGGGATCTCCTTGTCGGTCGGCCAGACAACATGGGCGGCAATGGTCGGTCCTTCGAAAAAGCCGATTGACTCGTACATCTCGATACTCGTCATGCCGTAAGTGTCTTTCGAATACTGAACCTCGTATGGCGATTCCGAGACATGGATGCTAACCGGCACGCCAAGTCGCATGGCGGCTGCACGCGTCGCGGCGAGTTGCTCGGCATTCAGCGTGTAACTCGCGTGCGGCCCGAAGATCGGCGTAATGCGAGGGTTGCGTCCCTGCCAGCGCTCGATGAAGCCGATGCCTTTCGCGATGGAGTCACCGGCGTCTTCGGCATCCGGGCTGCGTTGGTCGATTACCGTTGCGGAAATCATGGCGCGCAGCCCGCAGCGCTCGATGACCTCCGCGATGGTATCGGGGTAGTAGTACATATCGACGAACGTCGTCGTACCGCCGCGGATCATCTCCCAGCAGGCAAGCTCGGTGCCGATGCGCACGAATTCCGCGTCGACGAACTCGACCTCGGCGGGAAAGATGTAGTTCTGCAGCCAGTCCATCAGGGCGAGATCGTCGGCAATGCCGCGCAACAGGGTCATCGCGGCGTGCGTGTGGCCGTTGATCAGCCCTGGCAGGACGACCCGCTGCTCACCGTCGAGAACTTCGCTCGCCGGATAACGTGCCTCGATATCCGCAGCGGGCCCGATGGCGACGATCACACCCTCATCGATCGCGATGGCGCCATCCTCGATGATGGAGCTGTTGTCGTCCATGGTGACGATGTAGTCGCCCTTGACCAGCAGGTCGATGCGGTCTGCCGCATCGCCGGCGCTGACCTCGGCGGAGCCCACAGAATCCGTGGCCGGCGCGGGCTGCTCGGCGGGGTTGCAGCCGGCCAGCCCAAGTGATACAAAAACAAAGAAAAAACAGGTACTTATTCTTTTCATGGTGCTCCCTTTTGCCACCGATTGTAGCATCCAATCCGTCCATTCCTGAGTATCCCGCGCCGCCCGGCGGGCAGCTCGATGATGCCATGGTCGAGGCCTTCGAAGACGCCGGCGTACTGGTCCTGCGCGACTTCGTGACGCCCGATGCCTGCACCCGATTGCAGCGGCGCGCACGGGAACTCGTCGCTGCGTTCGACCCCGCCGGGGTGCGCAGCGTGTTTTCCACGACCAAGCAAACCCAGCTCGGCGACCGCTACTTCATCGAGTCCGGCGACAAGATCCGGTTCTTCCTCGAAGACGATGCCTTCGACGCCAACGGTGATCTGCGGCAATCGAAGGAGAACAGCCTCAACAAGATGGGCCACGCGATGCACGACCTCGACCCGGTCTTCGCTGCGTTCTCGCGCACGCCCGAGCTCGCAGCGGTCGTGGCGAGCATCGGTTTCAAGGACCCGGTCATCCTGCCATCGATGTATATATTCAAACCGCCCCGCATCGGCGGGGACGTCGTGTGCCACCAGGATTCGACCTACCTGTACACCGAGCCCGAGTCCTGCGTCGGCTTCTGGTTTGCACTCGAAGACGCGACGCTCGAGAACGGCTGCATGCAGTTCATCCCGGGCGGGCACAAGCAGCCGCTGAAGAAGCGCAATTATCGCCGCGCCGACGGCACGCTCGTCACGGAGACTCTGGATGAGCATCCCTGGCCCGAAGATCAGCGGGTCCCGGTGGAGGCGAAGACCGGTACGCTCGTCGTGTTCGACGGGCGCGCGCCGCACCTGAGCGAAGCCAATCGATCCACGACATCGCGGCACGCCTACACGCTGCACGTCATCGACCGCACCTGCCATTATCCTGCCGAGAACTGGCTGCAGCGTCGCGCGGACCTGCCGCTGCGGGGGTTCAATTAGGGAAAGCCATGCTGTTCACCGACATTATTCGGACGAAACGCGACGGCGGAGAGCTCAGCGAAGAGCAGATCCGGTTCCTCGTCGGCGGGCTCGCCGACGACAGCCTGCCCGCGGAGCAGGTCTCCGCGCTGGCAATGGCGATCTTCCTGAACTCGATGAGTTTCGCGGAAGCCGCTGCGCTGACGCTCGGGATGGCGCACTCGGGTACCGTACTCGAGTGGGACGCGGCGGAGTTCGACGGCCCGGTGGTCGACAAGCACTCGACCGGCGGCGTCGGAGACAAGGTCAGCTTTCTGCTGGCGCCAATCATCGCGGCCTGCGGCTGTTTCGTGCCGATGATCTCCGGGCGTGGCCTCGGCCATACAGGAGGAACGACCGACAAGGCCGAGTCGATACCCGGTTACAACGCGACGCCCGACCTCGACACGTTCCGCCGGGTCGTGCGCGAGGCGGGCTGCGCCATCATCGGCCAGACGCCCGAACTGGCGCCCGCCGACCGGCGCTTCTATGCGATCCGCGACGTAACGGGCACGGTCGAATCGATACCGCTGATCACGGCCTCGATTCTGTCCAAAAAGATCGCCGCCGGCCTGCAGGGGCTCGTCATGGACGTCAAGGTCGGCAACGGCGCGTTCATGGAAGACCTGGACAGGGCACGAGAACTCGGTCGCAGCATCATCGCGACGGCGGCACAGGCAGGGCTCAGCACGCATGCCGTCATTACCGATATGAACGAAGTGCTCGGGGCGACGGCCGGCAACGCGCTCGAGATCGCAGAGGCAGTCCGCTTCCTGCGCAACGAGGTGCGGGAACCGCGACTCGAAGCCGTCACGCTCGCGTTGTGCGCCGAGATGCTCGTGCGTGCCGGGGAGGAATCGAGCAGGGAGCAGGCAACGAAGCGCTGCGACGAGGCGCTCAGCAGCGGTCGCGCCGCCGCGGCCTTCGGCCGCATGGGATCCGCTCTCGGAGGACCTGCCGATTTTGTCGAGCGCTACGCCGACCATCTGCCCGCAGCGCCCGTAACCCGGGCTGTGCACGCCGACGGCATCGTGGCCGGCGTCGATACGCGCGCCGTTGGCAACGCGATCATCGAGCTCGGCGGCGGCCGGCGCAGGGTCGGCGAGACGCTCGACCTCGCGGTCGGGTTCAGCCGCATCGCGCCAGTCGGGACTTTGCTCGACGCGGACGTGCCGCTCGCCGTCGTGCATGCAGCGACCGAAGAGGCGGCGGAGCGGGCCGCAGCCGGTCTTCGCGACGCCGTGACGCTGGCAACCGAGGTGCCCGACGAGCGGTCCGTCATCGTTGAAATTCTGACCGGTGAAGCCGGCGCACTGGGGTAAACTAGCGCCTCCGAGAACAAGAACCGCCGGGGGACGAATGTCCAATCTGATCGGTCTCGCGGGGATCCTGGTCATCCTCGGGATCGCCGTCCTGTTTTCCAGCAATCGCAAGGCCATCAATCTGCGCATCGTCGGCGCGGCATTCGCCGTGCAGGTCGTCATCGCGACCGTTGTGCTCTACTGGGAAGCCGGCCGCCAGGGCATCGAAATACTGAGCGGGGCGGTCATGGCGGTGATCGGATTCTCCCAGGCAGGCATCGACATGGTATTCGGCCCGTTGGCCAACGCGGACATCGTCGGCTTCAGTTTCGCGATCAATGTGCTGCCGATCATCATCTTTTTCTCGGCCCTGATGTCGGTCCTCTATCACCTGCGCGTCATGGAGTGGATCGTCAAGCTGGTCGGCGGCTTCCTGCACAAGGTCATCGGCACGGGCGCCGTCGAATCGATGAATGCCGCCGCCAACATTTTCGTCGGGCAGACCGAGGCGCCCCTGGCCGTGCGGCCCTACCTCAAGGGCCTGACCGAAGCGCAGATGTTTGCCGTCATGGTTTCGGGCCTTGCCTCGATTGCCGGTACCGTGCTGGCCGGATACGCGATGATGGGTGCCGAGCTCAAGTACCTGCTCGCGGCGGCGTTCATGGCGGCGCCCGGCGGGCTGCTCATGGCGAAGATCATCATGCCGGACGATCACGTGGTCAGGGCCGGCGAGCACGAGAAGCTGAGGATGGAGCGCAGCGAGCACAAGAACCTCATCCTCGCCGCCGCATCGGGCACCACCGACGGGCTACGCCTTGCGGCCAATATCGGTGCCATGCTGATTGCGTTCGTTGCGCTGATCGCGTTGTTCAACGGCCTGGTTGGCTGGATCGCGGGATGGTTCGGTTACGAGCTGACCCTGCAGATGATCCTCGGCTGGTTGTTCGCGCCGCTGATGTATCTGCTCAGCGTCCCATGGGCCGAAGCGCAGGCGGCCGGGGCACTCTTCGGTGAAAAACTGATCCTCAACGAGTTCGTCGCGTTTTCGCACCTCAACGACTATCTCGCCGGCATGAGTCCCCGTACCTATGCGGTTGTAACCTTTTCCCTGTGCGGCTTCGCCAACCTGTCGTCGATCGCCATCCTGCTTGGCGGGCTCGGCGTACTCGTACCGGAGAAGCGCGACCTGATCGGCCAGCTCGGGCTCAAGGCCGTGCTGGCGGGATCGCTGTCCAATCTCATGAGCGCCGCGCTGGCGGGATTGCTGCTGACATTCTGATCGGGACGTGCCGCGTAAAGTCATAATCGATTGTGATCCGGGGCAGGACGATGCCGTGGCATTGTTCCTCGCTATGGCGTCACCGGAAGATCTGGAGATACTCGGGATCACCGCCGTCGCCGGCAACGTCCCGCTCGAGCTGACGCAGCGCAATGCCCGCATGATGTGCGACATTGCCGATCGCCGTGACATTCCGGTGTTTGCCGGCTGTGAGCGCCCGATGGTTGTCGAGCCGGTCACCGCGGAGTATGTTCACGGCAACACGGGCATCGACGGAATCGATGTTTTCGAGCCCGAAACGCCTCTCCAGGAGCAACACGCTGTCGATTTTATTGTCGCAACCCTGCTCACCCAAAAGGTGCCAGTCACCTTGATAAGCACGGGGCCGATGACGAATTTCGGTACCGCGATCCGGCGGCAGCCCGCGATCCTCGATCGTGTCGAGGCCGTCGCTTCGATGGGCGGCGCGATGCGGGAGGGCGGCAACCGTTCACCATCGGCCGAGTTCAACGTGCTGGCCGATCCGCATGCGGCGGAGATCGTGTACGACTGCGGGCGGCCGGTGACAGCATTCGGTCTCGATGTTACGCACCAGGTCCTGTCGACGCGGGAACGCGTCGCGCGCATTCGGGAGATCGGCAACCGGGTCGCCACGGCGACTGCCGGGATGCTGGGTTTCTTTCATCGACACGACACGAATAAATACGGCAGCGAGGGGTCGCCACTGCACGATCCGTGCCCGGTCGCCTGGCTGCTGCGTCCGGAACTGTTCCGCACCCGCCGGTGTAACCTCTCCGTGGAAAAAGAGTCCACGCTGACGCGCGGTCACACGGCCGTGGACTTCTGGCACGTGACCGACCGGCCGCCCAACGTCGACTGGGCCTACGAGGTCGATGCCGACGGGTATTACGATTTGCTGGTCGAGCGCATCGCGCGTTTCTAGAGGAAAGCATGGTATCAATCACAGTCATTGGCTCGGTCAACCTCGATCTCGTGGCCAGCGCGTCCAGGCTGCCCGCCCGCGGAGAGACCATCACCGGCGCAAAGCTGCATCGCTTCCCGGGCGGCAAAGGTGCAAACCAGGCGCTCGCGGCGCGCCGCCTCGGGGCCGAGGTGCGCCTGATTGCCTGCGTTGGGGACGACGCGGCCGCCGACGAAGCGCTGGCGTTGTTGCGTGCGGGCGGGGTGGACCTGTCGGGTTGCGCGCGGCTGACCGATATTCCTACCGGGACGGCGCTGATCGCCGTCGACCCGGCCGGCGAGAACCAGATCGTGGTCGCACCGGGCGCCAATGCGCACGTCGCGCCCGAGCACGCGACGACCGAAGGTGCGGATGCGGTCATCTGCCAGCTCGAGGTGCCGGCGGATACGATCGCCAGCGTGGCCCGTCGGTACGGCGGTTTCATGAGCATCAATCTCGCGCCTGCCAAACATATCGACGTGACGGTTCTGCAGCGTGCCGACCTCGTCGTGGTCAATGAGACCGAGGCGGCCTGGTACGGCAATGCGCTGCAGGCGTGCCGGGGCATGATCGCAACCACTCGCGGCGGCGGTCCGGCAACAATCGAGCACGCCGGCGCGGTTATCGCGGAGACGACGCCACCCCGAGTCGAGGCAATCGATACCACGGGAGCGGGCGATACGTTCACGGCGGCGCTGACCGTCGGTCTCGTGGAAGGGCTGTCGCCGCAGGCCGCACTGGAGTTCGCGTGCGCGGCGGGCGCGGCGGCCACGACGCAGATGGGCGCGCAGCCCGGGTTGCCCACGCGCGCTGAAATTCAACAAATGTGAAAACAGGCAGCAGAGCCGAGCATCACTTAAAGAGGCCAGCATGAAACGAATCGCAATCATAGTCTTCCTGATTACACCGTGGCTCGCGTGGGCGGCGGACGACGACGAGACGCCGGAGCCGGGATTCAACGAGGCCACGTTCAAGGGCCTCGAGATGCGCAGCATCGGGCCCGCGTTCATGTCGGGGCGCATTGCCGATATCGTCATCGACCCGACCGACCCGAGTGTGTGGTACGTCGGCGTCGGCAGCGGTGGCGTATGGAAGACTGTCAATGCAGGCACCACGTGGACGCCGATATTCGACGACCAGGGATCCTACTCGATCGGCTGCATAACGCTCGACCCGAACAATCCGAACGTCGTCTGGGTCGGGACCGGCGAGAACGTCAGCGGTCGCCACGTTGCCTACGGCGACGGCGTATACCGCAGTCGCGACGGCGGCCGGAACTGGGAGAATATGGGTCTCGAGAATTCCGAGCATATCGGCATGATCCGCATCGACCCGCGGGACTCGAACACGATCTTCGTCGCGGCCCAGGGGCCCTTGTGGTCAGGCGGCGGAGACCGGGGCCTCTACAAGTCGACCGACGGCGGCGAAAACTGGCGCAAGGTACTCGGCGACGGCCTCGGCAACACCGAGGAGGACGACCGGTACACCGGCGCAAACGAGGTTCACTTCGACCCGCGCAACCCCGACGTCTTGTACGCAGTCAGCTGGCAGCGCCTGCGCAATGTCGCCGTCGTCATGGACGGTGGCCCCGGTACGGGCATCCACAAGTCGGAAGACGGCGGTGAAACCTGGCGTGAACTGACCAGCGGCCTGCCGGAAGGGGATATGGGCAAGACCGGCCTCGCCATCAGCCCGCAGGATCCGGATGTCATCTACGCGACGATCGAGCTCGACAATCGCTCGGGCGGCTTCTGGCGGTCTGACGACGGGGGTGAAACCTGGGAGAAGAAAAACGACTACCTGTCCGGAGGAACCGGGCCACACTATTACCAGGAGATTTTTGCGAGCCCGCATTTCGAAGGGCACGTCTACCAGATGGACGCGCTGATGCGCATGACGAAAGACGGCGGCGACACCTTCATCCCGCTGCCGCACGAGACCAAGCACGGCGATCATCACGCACTCGCTTTTCGCAAGGATGACGAGAACTACCTGCTGATCGGTACCGACGGGGGCGTTTACGAAAGTTTCGATCTCGGTGAGACCTGGCGTTTCATCGACAACCTGCCGATTACGCAGTTCTACAAGGTGACCGTCGACTACGACGAACCTTTCTACAACATCTACGGCGGCACGCAGGACAACAACAGCCAGGGCGGGCCGTCGCGCACGATGAACACGAGCGGTATCCGCAACAGCGACTGGTTCGTGACGATGTTCGGCGACGGCCATCAGTCGGCGGCCGATCCGACGAATCCCGACATCGTCTATGCGCAGTGGCAGCAGGGCAACCTGACGCGCTTCGACCGGCGCACCGGCGAAGCGGTCTACATCAAGCCACAGGCCCGTGAAGGCGAGGCGCCCGACCGCTACAACTGGGACTCGCCAATCCTGATCAGCCCGCACGATCCGCAAACGCTGTACTTCGGTACGCAACGGGTCTGGAAGAGCAACAACCGGGGCGATAGCTGGACCCCGATCAGCGGTGACCTGACGCGCGACGAAGACCGCCTGCGCCGGCCGATCATGGGTCGGACCTGGAGTTACGATGCACCCTGGGACATGTACGCGATGTCGCAGTTCAACACGATCACGTCGCTGTCCGAGTCGCCGCTGGTCGAGGGCCTGGTTTATGTCGGTACCGACGACGGCCTGATCCAGGTCACCGACGACGATGGCGCGAGCTGGCGCACGATCGACAAGTTGCCGGGGGTCCCGGACCGCTTCTTCGTCAACGACATCAAGGCGGACCTGCACGATCCGGACACGGTCTACGTGGTCGTCGACGACCACAAGCACGGCGACTTTTCGCCGTATGTACTGAAAAGTGACAATCGCGGCCGGAGCTGGACGAGTATCTCGTCGAACCTGCCCGAGCGGCATGTGCTCTGGCGCATCGTCCAGGATCACGTGCAGCCCGAGCTGATGTTCCTCGCCTCCGAATTCGGCGTCTTCTTCACTGTCGACGGCGGTGACCTGTGGACCAAGCTGGCGGGTGGCGTACCCAACATGGCGTTCCGCGATCTCGCGATCCAGACACGCG
>JARRMH010000006.1:0-18051 GCA_037386205.1 Woeseiaceae bacterium
CCAGGCAGATTTCTCGTGGAAAGGCATTCGTTAGTTCCTCTGGATTGATGTTAATAATTCTTAACATCAAAGGCCAAACGTCCCCGACCATAATGTCAAATATTTTTAACATCACGCGCCCCGGCTGTCGAAAACGCGGCCATATCAATGGATAACTTTGCCGTGGCCCGCCGCTTGGGACAGAATCGGCGAGAGACTCGTGAGGGGGGAATACCGCGATGACGTCACCTGATGCCGCCACGAAGACGATGATCGACAACCTGCCGGAGAAGACCGGCAAGTCCCTCGAGCAATGGCCGCAAGTCCTGGCCGAACAGGATTTCGAGAAACACGGCGAGATCGTGAAATGGCTCAAGTCCGAGCACGACGTCACGCATGGTTTCGCAAATCTCATCGCGCACATGCATCGTGACCGCATGGCGGGCAACGCGGCCGCCGACCCTGTCGATACACAGTACCAGGGCGCAAAGGCCGGACTCCGGCCGATCTACGACAAGATAATCAAACTCGTCCGGGGTTTCGGCAACGACGTCGAGATTGCGCCGAAAAAGTCCTACGTCAGCCTGAGGCGCAACAAACAGTTCGCTCTTGTCCAGCCATCGACGAAGGACCGCGTCGATGTCGGTATCAACCTGAGAGGCGAGCCGCCGACCGAGCGCCTGGAGCCATCAGGCAGCTTCAACGCCATGGTGAGCCATCGCGTCCGGCTGTCGAAGGCCGGCGACGTGAACGCCGAATTGAAGCGCTGGCTGAAGAAAGCCTACGACGCAGCCTAACGGCATCCCCGCTGATTAAATTCCAACAACGACTCTCGCCGTTGCCAACTTTTTCCGCGCCGCGCGGTATTTAGACATAACAAGGCCAAGTTCCGAGCACGCCAGGACCCGGCCACCGTGAGCGATGCGAGCCCGTCGGCCACCGGCAGATTCTCGGGAGGAAGCGACGCATGTTCACGTATGCACATCCGCTCGTCAGCGCGTCACTGGTGGCAATCACGTGTACCGTGCTGATAAGCAACGCGTTTTTCGGGAGCCGCCCACCGCATGAGGCCTTCCCGGATTACAAGCCCCGACCAACGCTCGCCGAGAGCCGGCGCCACGCGCAGTTGATCGGCAACTGGGTCGGCGAGTCGTCCGTCGAGTCCGGCGGAGAGCGTCGTGTGCTCGTGCAACGTTTTGCCGATGGCACGTTCAGAGTGGCTTTCAAGACACGGCAGCGGAACGACCGGGTCGTTGTCGAACAGCAGGTCGGGCAATGGGGTATCGCCGGTCCTGTCTACTTCACGATCACGACGGGATGGCTGGAGGGGGACAGGGTCGAACCCACCGATCTCGGGCAACCCTACTTTTACGATGCCTATCGAATTGTCGAACTCGAGCGCAATGTCTTTGAGTACGAGTCATTTGCGCCTCCCCGCCGTTATCGCCTGCAACGGGTCGACGACGAGTTCTCAGTGAATGACCTGTAAGCGTCGGACCTAGAACGGCAGCGCGGTATCTGCCTTGATCTCCTTGAGAACGATATTCGAGCGCACCTGGGACACGCCCGGCAGACGAAAAATGAAGGTATCGAGAAACGCGTTGTAGCCGTCGATGTCTTTGGCCACGACCCGCAGGTGAAAGTCGGCCTCGCCACTTGTCGCATAGCATTCGAGCACCTCGGGATGCCGCAACACTTCCCGGATGAAGCGTTCGACGTTGTGCTGTTCGTGGCGCGCCAATGACACGTGAACGATCGCCGAAAACTCGAATCCCGCCTTGCGGGTGTTCGCGATCACCGCGTAGCGATCGATGACACCGGCTTCCTCGAGGCTCTTGACGCGTCGCCAGCAGGCCGAACTCGACATGCCGGTCCGTTCACCGAGTTCCTGCATGGTAAGGCGACTGTCGCGCTGCAATTCCGCAAGAATTTTCCGATCTTTTGCATGCAGCATATTTTTTGTCCCGGTTTTCGACAAATTTTGGCAAATTATACCTAAACAATTGCCTGAAACGGCATGATCGGCACCCTTTTTCGGCGCGCCTGGGCGATACTGTGCGGATGCTCGACAACTACGAACTCATCGATCGTTACCGTCGCGAATCCGGTCGCGTCGTGCTCACCGGCACGCAGGCGCTGGTTCGTATCCCGCTCATGCAGCGCACGCTGGACCAGGCTGCCGGTCTGAACACGGCCGGCTTCATCAGCGGCTATCGGGGCTCGCCGCTCGGCATGGTCGACCTCGAGCTGTGGCGGGCAAAACGCTTCCTCGAAGAAAACAACATCGAGTTCCTGCCGGCCGTCAACGAGGATCTCGCTGCGACGGCCGTGCTCGGTTCGCAACAGGTCGAGACCGACCCCGGCAAACAGGTCGAGGGTGTCTTCGGCATCTGGTACGGCAAGGGTCCGGGGGTTGACCGCGCCGGCGACGCGCTCAAGCACGGCAACGCCTACGGCAGCTCGCCGACCGGGGGCGTGCTGGTCATCGCCGGTGACGACCACGGCTGCATCTCATCGTCGATGCCGCACCAGTCGGATGTCGCGTTCCTGACGTTCATGATGCCGTGGCTCAACCCGGCCAGCGTTGCCGAGTATCTCGAGTACGGCCTGTACGGCATCGCCCTGTCGCGATTCTCCGGCATGTGGGTCGGTTTCAAGGCAATCACCGAAACGGTCGAGTCGGCGATGAGCTTCGAACTCCCGCCCTACCGACAATTCGAAACACCGGCCAACTTTACGCCGCCGCCCACGGGCCTCCACTACCGCTGGCCCGATTTCCCCGGACCGCAGATCGAGGAACGGCTCGAGGCGAAGAAGGCCGCGACGCTCGCGTTTGCGGCGGCCAACCCGATCGATCGCAAGATTTTCGATATTCCCGATGCGCGCTTCGGCATCGTCACCACGGGCAAGGGCCACCTCGACCTGATGGAGGCGTTGCGCCTGCTCGGCATCGACGAGCCGCAAGCCCGCAAGCTCGGCATCGACGTCTACAAGGTGGGCATGGTGTGGCCACTGGAACCGCAGGGCGCGCTCGACTTTGTGCAGCGCAAGAAGGAAGTCCTGGTCATCGAGGAAAAACGCGGCATTATCGAGAGCCAGTTCAAGGAATACTTCTACGACTACCCGGGGCGCAAGCCTGAACGCATGGTCGGCAAGGAGGACGAACATGGCGACCCGCTGGTGCCATGGGTCGGCGAGCTGTCGCCGCTCGATCTCGCACCGATCGTCGCCCGCCGCCTCGACCTCGTGCTCGGCGGCGATCGCTTCACGGCGCGGGCCGCGCAGCTGGGTGGCCACGAAGCGGCGATCACGATCCCCGGCGTGCAGCGCATTCCCTATTTCTGTTCGGGTTGCCCGCATAACACGTCGACGCGAGTGCCCGAAGGTTCGAAGGCCCTGGCCGGTATCGGCTGTCACTTCATGGCGAGCTGGATGGACCGCGACACGGACGGTCTCATCCAGATGGGTGGCGAGGGCGTCAACTGGGTCGCGCGCTCGAGATTCAACGGCAACCAGCATGTCTTCCAGAACCTCGGCGACGGCACCTTCTATCACTCGGGATCGCTCGCCATCCGCCAGGCCATCGCGGCAGGGACCAACATCACCTACAAGATCCTCTTCAACGACGCCGTGGCAATGACCGGCGGGCAGCCCGTCGACGGGCCGCTGAGCGTGCATAGCGTCGCCTGCGCCGTCGACGCCGAGGGCGTACGGCGGATTGCCGTCGTATCGGACGAGCCGGAGCTCTACAAGGGAATCGACTTTCCGGCCAATACGACGGTGTCGCACCGGCGTGACCTCGATGCGATCCAGCGCGAGCTGCGCGAGATTCCCGGGGTCACCGTGCTCATCTACGCACAAACCTGCGCCACCGAGAAACGTCGCCGCCGCAAGCGCGGCAAACTTGAGGAACCGCAGCGCCACGTCGTGATCAACGAGCTCGTCTGCGAGGGCTGTGGCGACTGCTCGGTCGAGTCCAATTGCCTGTCGGTCGTGCCGAAAGAGACGCCCTTCGGCCGCAAGCGCCAGATCGACCAGAACAGCTGCAACAAGGACTACTCGTGCCTCAACGGCTTTTGCCCGAGCTTCGTCACGGTCGAGGGCAAGCCCGAACGCAGCGCGGTTGCCGACAGCTTCACGGAACACTTCGAGAGGCTCAGCGCGGAGCTGACCGAGGCCGAGATTCCCGCAATCGACAACTGCTATGACCTGCTGGTCACGGGCGTCGGCGGCACCGGCGTCATCACGGTCGGCGCGCTGATCACGATGGCCGCTCATCTCGAACGCAAGGGCGCGTCCGAGCTCGACTTCATGGGATTCGCGCAAAAGTTCGGCCCGGTCCTGAGTTACCTGCGCATTGCCGAGCAACCGGCCGACATCAACCAGGTCCGTATCGAGAAAGGCCAGGCCGATGCGCTCATCGGCTGCGACCTGGTCGTCAGCTCGTCGCCGAAGGCATCGGTTACCTATCGGCGCGGCCGCACGCGGGCGGTGGTGAACACGGCTGAGATGCCGACCGGCGGTTTCGTCCAGGTCCGCGACGCGTCCCTCAATGCGGACAAGCGTATCGCAGCCATCAGTGATGCGGTCGGGGCAGAGAACCTCGCAACGCTCGATGCCAACGGTCTCGCGAGACGCCTGATGGGCGACACGATCTACGCGAACGTCATGATGGTCGGCGCCGCGTGGCAAGCGGGTCTGATTCCCGTGTCGCTCGAGGCGCTGCTGCGCGCGATTGAACTCAACGGCGTGAAAATCGACGAGAACAAGAAAGCTTTCGCCTGGGGTCGTATCGCTGTCCACGATCCGGCCGCATTTGAACGTATCCAGGGCAATGAAAGCAATGTCGTGGAGACGCTAGATGCCATGCTCGAACGGCGCCGGGCATTCCTCGTGGACTACCAGGACGACAAACTCGCGAGTCGCTATGCCGGACTCGTCGCGAAAGTGCGTGCTGCGGAATCCGGCGTCGCCGACGATCTTGCACTGACTGACGCGGTGGCCCGTGCCTATTTCCGCTTGCTCAGTTACAAGGACGAGTACGAGGTTGCACGGCTGCATACGCGCCCCGAGTTTCTCGCCCGGCTGCGCAAGGACTACGGCGCCGGGGCCAGGCTGCGCTTTCACCTCGCCCCGCCGCTGCTCGGTGGCAAGCTCGATGCACGAGGACGGCCGCTCAAGAAGGAATTCGGTGCCTGGATACTGCCGCTCTTTGGCCAGCTCGCGAAGCTCAAGCGCCTGCGCGGCACCGCCTTCGACATCTTCGGCCGCACGGCTGAGCGTCGCATGGAACGGCAGCTGATCAGCGAATTCGAGGACACGGTGGACACGGTCCTCGCGCAGCTCGGCAGCAACAACCGGGACGCCGCGGTCAGGGTGATCGAATGCTTCCTCGAGATTCGCGGTTACGGCCCGGTGAAAGAGGCGGCCGTCGCGGATGCCCGGGAAAAGATCGATGCAGCGCTCTCAAATCTCGAAACATCGCGGGTGGAAGCTGCGTAGAATGGCGCGCCATGGGCGAGCTACGCTACGAATTCGAATCGAAGCCCGGAGATGGCGGGACGCTGCCCCTGATCGATGGCATCGACTGGCTGCGAATGCCGCTGCCGATGTCCCTGAACCACATCAACCTCTGGCTGCTGCGCGACGAGGGTGGCTGGGTCATCGTCGACACCGGGCTCGACACCAGCACGACGCGCGGTATCTGGCAGCAGGTATTCACCGGGGTCATGGACGGGCGGCCGGCGACTCACGTGATCGTCACGCACCTGCATCCCGACCATTCGGGGTGCGCCAATTTCCTCGTCGAAGCATTCGACGTCGACCTGTGGATGACCCGCGAAGAGTACCTCATGTGCCGCGTGCTCATCACCGACACCGGCAAAGAAGCGCCGCGCGAAGGTGAACGCTTTTACCGGGCGGCGGGATTCTCCGGGGAGCAGATTGCGGCCTACCGGAAGAACTTCGGCCGGTTCGGCAAGGCGGTGAGGGGCTTGCCGCAATCGTATCGACGCATGCAGGACGGTGAACGATTACGATTTGCCGGTTGCGAATGGGACGTGATCGTCGGCCGCGGTCATTCCCCGGAGCATGCCTGTCTTTACGACCGTGAGCGCAACGTCCTGATTTCCGGCGACCAGATCCTGCCCACGATCTCGCCCAACATCGGCGTGTGGCCGACCGAGCCGCTAGCCAATCCGCTCGCGGATTTCTTTGCCTCGATCGACCGGTTGGAACAGGAATTGGCAGAGGACGTCCTCGTATTGCCGGCGCACGGCAAACCGTTCCGTGGCGCGCATGCGCGCCTCGATGCCCTGCGCAGGGAACACCTGGAACGGCTCGACGTCCTGGTCGAGAATGGCAGGAAGCCGCGCCGTGCCGTCGACGTGTTCGCCGACCTGTTCGGACGGGCGATCACCGACGCCAACCGCATCATGGCAACCGGCGAGGCACTTGCGCACCTGCACTACCTGGTCGCTACCGGCGATATGACCGTCGAGATGGACGACGGCGTCAACTGGTTCCGCAACGCCTGAGTGGCCCGCGCCGTGCGCGTGCGGCAGAGATTTCAGCGCCTGTTGTCGAGGTCGACGATGGACGTGCCGTGCTTGAGGCTCTGGGTGTCCTCGTAGCCGATGCACCATTCGCGGAACTGGGCCGCCGACATCGGCCGGGCGATGAAGAACCCCTGCACGAGATCACACCCGAGGCGACGCGCGGTCGCGTATTGCTGGTCGGTCTCGACCCCCTCGGCAACAACGTCGAGTTCCATGGCCTTGCCGAGCGCGACGATCGCTTCCACGACCTTCGTATTGGCGTCGGGGTCCGACAGCTGCGCCGTGAAGGTCCGGTCGATCTTGAGCGTTTGCACGGGCAGCTGCGCAAGATAACTCAGCGACGAGTAACCGGTACCGAAATCGTCGATATGAAGACCGACGCCGTAGGCGGCGAGGTCGTTGAGCACCGGCTGGGCCACGGTCAGGTCTTCGAGCAGGACGGTTTCTGTCAGTTCGAGATTGATCAGCTTCCTGTCGACCCGGGCATTCGACAGGATGCCCTTGATCAGGCTGACCAGATCGCGGTTGCGCAACTGGTGGGCGGAGAGGTTCACGCTCACCGGGATATCCCAGCCGTCCCGCTCGCGCCAGGCGGTTACGTCTGCACACACCCTGTTGAGGACGGCCTCGAACAGGACGTCGGAGATGCCCATCTCTTCGCTGAGCGGGACGAAGTCGGCAGGCGGAACGGTAGACCCGTCCGGCCGGACCCAGCGCGCGAGCGCCTCGACGCCTGCGACCTCGCCGGTCGTCGTGCTCTGCTGCGGCTGGTAGTGAGCGACGATCTGGCCCGATTCGATCGCGCCGCGCAATTCGGCCTCGAGATCGAACTTGTAGCGAGCGTGGTAGCGCATCTCGCAGTGATAGTAAGTAATTGCAAGATCGGGGCTGCGCATGGAGCGGTGCAGCGCCGCCTCGGCACAACGGATGACCGTCTTTGCGTCACGGCCGTGAACCGGATGCCAGGCCACGCCGACGGCCGCTTTGAGGAACAGGTCCCGGCCATTGATCAGGAACGGTTCCTCGACCGTGCGTTTCACGCGTTCGGCAAGCGCCGTAATGTCCGCTTCCGTCTCGACATCCGGCATCACGACGGCGAATTCGTCGGCCCCGAACTTGCCAACGGTGGCGCGCTGCGGGTTGCCATCTCCCGTGAAGGCGCGGCTCAGGCGATTGGCGATCGAGCGCAGCAATTCCGTGCCCGAGTCGTAGCCCATGGTCTCGTTGATAAAGCAGAAACGATCGATATCGAGGAGCACGACCGCGGTATCGCCCGCCGTGTCCTCAGCGTGACTAATCAGGTTCTTCAGTTCCTCGGTCACCAGCAACTGGTTCGGCAACCGGGTCGTGATGTCGAAGTAGGCAATCTTCTGCAGCGCGGCCGTGCGTTCCTCTACACGCCGCTCGAGGTCTTCGTTCGCTTTGCGCAGGGCCATGTCGGAATGCCACTTGGCGCACAGCGCCGCGCTCAATTGCCGGCATTCGGCGCCGTGGAACGGTTTCTTGAACAGGAACACCTTGTCCGCGGGCTTGATCTGCTTGCCGAGCATATCCGGGTCGAGGCCGAGAGAACCCGTGACCATGACGATGTTGACGTTGGGGTCGAGTTTGCGGATTTGTTTGGCGGCCGCGATGCCGTCCGTTCCGGGCGGCATGTGCACGTCGAGGAACACGATCGAAAAGGGCGATCCGCGCCCGAGGGCTGACTTCACCGCCTCGATTGCGCCCTCGCCCTGGTTACGTGAATGCACCTCGAAGCGCGAGGCGGCATCTTCGCCGGCGTCCTCACCGAGCAGCACCTTTTCGAGGTCGCCGAGCGTCGAGGTAACGGCGTCGGGCTCGAAATCTTCGCCGAGACAGCGCAGGAACTCGCCGACAACGTGCGGATCGTCGTCGACGACGAGCACCCTGTTTATCGATCCGTTTATCGATCCGGAAATCAGTTCCGCCAATGGTCCATAGCTCCGCGAGTCGCAGGCAGGGCCGGCTACTTGACATAATCTTGCATTGCCGGGCCTGCTTATTTGACAATAATTCTGGCAGTTTACGAGCGAGCGCCGACCAAAGACGTGACGCAGCGCACTTTCCGGGTAATTTTCCCCAACGGCTGTGGTACTTTACGCGCGTCCCAGAACCGCCCGCCGAGGGATCCGAGATGCCACTTTTCAAACGGACGCTGAGTGAATTCCTGTTTCGCAGATTCGTGCTCAAGCACTACGCCTCCAACCTGCTGGTCGACATGAATCTCGAGGCCAAGCGGCAGACGCTCGACTACATCCGGGAGCACATGCCGGACGCACCGTATTTCGAGAAGCATCAGGACCTCGTCCATTACGCGACAGACCAGGTATCGAAGGATGGTCTCTTTCTCGAGTTCGGCGTGGGCCGCGGCAAGTCGATGCGCTGGATCGCCCCGCGGGCGCCGGGAACCGTGCACGGTTTCGACTCGTTCGAGGGCATCCAGGAGCACTGGAACGGCAACCCGATCGGCTCGTTTGCCCAGAGCAAGCGACCGAGCGTACCCGACAACGTGCTGTTCCACGTCGGCTATTTCGACGCCACCCTGCCCGGCTTTCTCGAGACGTACACCGACCCCGTCGCCTTTCTGCACGTCGATTGCGACCTGTACTCATCCACCGTAACGATCTTCGAGGCCCTCGGACCGCGGCTGCAACCCGGGGCGATCGTGCTGTTCGACGAGTACTACAATTTCCATCGATGGCAACAACACGAGTTCCGCGCTTTCCAGGAATACGTGGAGCGGGAAAGCGTGAAGTACGAATACATCGGCTTCTCGGTCACGGGACAACAGGTTGCCGTCCGGATTCTCGAGAATCCCGGCTTCAGCGAGTGAAAGGAACGTGGCGATACGCTCTCTGTGCGTGACCGAAGCCGCCGACCGGCCCACGGTCGCCACCTTTATCGGCATGCACGACGCGGGTATCGAAGTGACGGTCGTCTGTCCCGAGGACCATCCGAACAACAAGACCCTGACCGCGGCGGGCGTGCCGACAGTCGATATCCGCCTGCCGTCGAACTTCAACCGGGAAGGGATCGCGGCACTCAGGAACGAACTCGAGCGCGGCCGTTATCACATCATGCACACGTTCAATAACAAGGCTGTCAGCAACGGTCTGCGTGCGTGCAAGGGGCTGCCGGTCAAGATCGTCTGCTACCGGGGCATCGTCGGTGCCGTCAGTTTTCTCGACCCGATGTCGTGGATGCGCTACCTGAATCCGCGCATCGACCGGATCGTGTGCGTCTGCGATGCAATCCGGCGCCACTTCCTCGAGATGCAACCCGCATTCCTGCGTATGCCAGCAACCCGCCCGGTCACGATCCACAAGGGCCACAAGCTCGAGTGGTACACGGCGACACCGGCGGACCTTACGGAATACGGCATTCCCGAGGGCGCCTTCGTCGTCGGTTGCACGGCCAACTACCGGCCCCGCAAGGGTATCGATTACCTCGTCGACGCCATTGAACTGCTGCCCGCCGACGCGCCCGTGCACCTGCTGCTGATCGGCCACATGGACGCCCGGGAACTGACCCGACGCATCGAGCGGAGCCCGGCACGGGAGCGCATCCACCGGGTCGGTTTCGTTACCAATGCACCGGAACTGAGTGCGGCCTGCGACGTATTTTGCATGCCATCGACGAAGCGCGAAGGTCTCGCGCGCTCCATTATCGAAGCCATGGCGTACGAGGTGCCGCCCGTCGTCACCGACTCGGGCGGCAGTCCCGAGCTGGTCGTCGACGGCGAATGCGGTTTCGTGGTCCCGCCGCGCGATGCGCAGGCAATCGCCGCTGCCATCGAGAAGCTCTACCGCGATGATGCGCTGCGACACCGCATGGGCAAGGCGGCGCGGCAACGCATCGGCACCTCGTTTCGCAACGAGGACACCGTGCGCAAGACGATCGAACTCTACGAGGAGCTCGTCCCCGACCCGGACTGAGCCGTCAGAGCCTTAAGCCCCCGTCGACGTCGAGGCACCGACCGTTGACGTAGTCGTTTTCGAAGATGAACTGGACCGTGGCCGCGATTTCGTCGGGATCGCCGATGCGCCCCAGCGGAATGCCGGCGGTGAGCTTGTCGCGTGCGTCGGGTTTCATCGCCATCACCATCTCCGTGCCGATGAAACCCGGCGCGATCGACGCCGCCCGAATCCCGTAACGTGCAAGTTCGCGCGCCCAGGCCACGGCCATCGCCGCAACACCAGCTTTGGCCGCAGAGTAGTTCGTCTGGCCCATGTTGCCCGCCCGCGAGATCGACGAGATATTGACGATACAGCCGCGGCTGCCCGTCTCGATCATCGTGGCAGCCGCTTCGCGGCCGCACAGGAACACGCCCGTCAGGTTGACGTCGATGACCGCCTGCCACTGATCGAGCGTCATCTTCGATGTCTGCTCGCCGTCCCGGTATTTGACCAGCAACGCATCACGCGTAATGCCGGCGTTGTTGACCAGCCCCTGCAAGGTACCGAACTCGCTGCGCACCGCTGCGAACAGGTCTTCGACGTCGCGCTCGTCGGCGACGTTCACGCTGTGGGTAGTAACCCGGGGCGCACCGGCTTCACGGCATTCATCTGCCGTCGTTGCCAGTTGATCCGGGTCGATATCGACCAGCGCAAGCCGCGCGCCGGCACCAGCGAGCCGCAGGGCCATGGCCGCGCCGAGGCCGCGCGCGCCACCGGTTACGACGATGACGGCGTTGTTGAGATCCATTTCTGATTCCGTTGGGTTTCGCGAATTGCCAGACTGCGCAAAATACACGATGATCGAGGGCTCGGGAACAGCGATACCGGGGAGGGGGGGCATGTCGGACCCAGAGCAAAGCGCCGCGAATCGTGATGAATTGCCGTTCGTCGCGCCCTGTCGCGAGCTGGCCTTGTGGGCGCCTTTCCGCTGGGTCGGGCGTGGCATCAGGGACCTTGTCCAGGCACCGCAGCCAAGCCTGCTTTACGGATTGGTGGTCGCAATCCTGATTGCAGTCGTCTGCCTGCTCGCCTGGTTCCGCGGCAGCCAGTGGATCATGTTCGGGATGCTCGGCGGCTTCGTGTTCCTCGCGCCGCTCACCTGCATCGGTCTCTACGCCATCAGTGCCCAGCTCGAGCGCGGCCAGAAGCCTGTCATGTCGCGCAGTTTGCGCGCCGCTTTCAAACGCCATTTCGGCAACGAGATGGTATTTGCACTGGCGCTGCTGGTCATCTTCCTCGTCTGGGCGCGTGCGGCCGTCATGGTGACCAGCGTGCTGTATCCATCGGTCGGCGAACCGAGCGTTGCCGACTGGGTCATTTACCTGGGGTTCGGCTCGCTGATCGGCGCCGTGTTCGCCGCCGTCACGTTTTCCGCCAGCGCCTTTTCGCTGCCCATGATCATGCACCGCGACGTGGACAGCGTCACGGCCATTGTCACCTCGGTCAATGCCGTGTTGCGTAACAAGGGGCCGATGATTGTGTGGCTGGGCACCATCGTCGCGTTGCTGCTCCTCGGCATCGTGACGGCGTTTGTCGGCCTGATCGTGATTATTCCGGTCATCGGCTTCGCCGCCTGGCACGGGTACCATGAAACAATCGATGCCAGCGAGTTTCCGCGCCACGAGATCGGCATTACGGCCATGCCGCGTGGCGAACCGGGCGAGCGTCAGACCGCGGAAACCAGTTCGAGCGCGCAGTAGGATGCGCCGAGCAACCCCGGTTGTTCGTGCGTGATCAGAAAGGTCGGAATGGTCTCCATGATGTCGCGGTGCCGGCCCTTGCGTTCGAATGCGCTGCGAAACGGACCGTTCTCGAGCATATCGGGGTAGCGTTTCGCTATGCCGCCGGCGATGTACACGCCGTCCGCAGCGCCGAGCGTCAGCGCCACGTCGCCCGCAACCTGCCCCAGGATCTCGAAGAAGAGCGCGACCGTGTCGGCCGCGGTTCCGGACGTGGCGGCGGCGGCAAACACTTCCTTTGCAGACCGCGGATCTGCGTCCTCGCCGCGTATCTCGAGCAGGGCTGAATAGATGTTCTCGATGCCCGCCCCCGCGACCAGGCGTTCGGCCGACACGCGCTCGAAACGCCCCGTGAGGACCTTGAGGATCTCGACCTGAAGATCCGATTCGGGGGCGAAGCCGACGTGCCCCCCCTCGCCCGTTATCGGCACCAGCTGGTCAGCGCGACCGCACAGACCCGCGACGCCGAGCCCCGTTCCCGGGCCCAGAATCGCCACGTTGAAGGAGCGGCCGGCAAGATCCGTCCCTTTGAGTTTGCCGATCGTGTGCCGGTCCTCGCTGCTGATGAACGGGATCGAATACGCGATTGCCTCGAAGTCGTTCAGCAGTCGCACGGCATCGACGTCAAACTCGGATGCGAGCTTGTTCGCCGACAGGTACCAGTGATTGTTGGTAACGTCGATGCTGCCGTCGATCACGGGCCCGGCCGCGGCGAGGCAGACAGCGTCCGGCACGTCGATGCCAATGCGCTCGAGATAGTGGCGGACGGCCGCATTCGGCGTCTCGAAATCGGCGCATTTCAGCTCGATGACGTCATGAAAGCCGGGATGCGAGTGGTTCGCCAGGGCGAACCGGGCGTTGGTGCCGCCGATGTCACCGACCAGCAGGGCAAGACTCTTCATGGAGGGAGCACCTCGAACAATGGAAGCGCAAAGCCTAGCGAGCGCCACCGAAATCATCAATTCGTTTGTCGAAGCAGGGGTCGTGCACTAGGATAAGGTCGTGGCCAAGATCGAAAACCCTACATCGAGAGACATCGCCGAGATCGCAGGCGTCTCGCAAGCCACGGTGTCGCGCGCCCTGCGCAACAGCCCGCTCGTCCGCGAGGAAACGCGGGAGCGTATCCAGCGAATCGCGCGCGAACTCAATTACTTCGTCAACCGCAATGCCGCCGGATTGCGCACCCAGCAAAGCAACACGATAGCGCTGCTCATGTTCGACGAAACCGAGGGCGAGAGCGCGCAGATCAACCCGTTCTTCCTGTCGATGCTCGGCTACATCACGCGCTCGGCGGCGGGTCTCGGCTACGATGTACTGATCTCGATGCAGCAGCTTAGCAACGACTGGCACATCGAATACCAGGCCAGTCGGCGTGCCGACGGCCTGATCCTGCTCGGCTACGGCGACTACATGAAGTATCGGGCAAAACTGGATGCACTGGCCGAGGCCAACACGCGCTTCATCATTTACGGCGTGGTCGTCGACGAGCAGCCCGGTTATTCACTCGGCTGTGACAACCTGGTCGGCGGCCTCAAAGCGACGAAACACCTGCTTGAACTCGGGAGAAAGCGCATCGTCATCCTCGGCGACACGTCCGAGCGACACCCGGAATTCCAGTTGCGGCGCGACGGTTACCGACAGGCACTGGAAGAAGCCGGGCTTTCCGAATTACCCGAACTGGTCGTGCAAGCCGAAATCACGGAGAACGACGGATACCGGGCCACCGCTGAGTTGCTCGATCAGGGCGTGGCGTTCGACGCGGTCTTCGCCGTGGCCGACTCGATGGCGATCGGCGCAATCCAGGCGCTGCAGGACGCCGGGCTGGCCGTTCCCGGCGACGTCAGCGTGGTGGGTTTCGACGACCTGCCGCGGGCGGCCTACGTGTCGCCGCCCCTGACCACGATACGGCAAAACCTCCGGCAGGCAGGCGAAGGGCTCGTCAACGGTATCGTCAATCTGATCCGGGGCGATGAGTTCGAATCGCTGCAGACCGAGCCTGAACTGATCATCAGGGAATCCTGCGGCGCGCTGTAGCCTGCAGCCGGTCGAGGCGCTCGAGCATGCGCGGATTGCTCACCGGCTCGTCGAAGAACAACACGCGCACCCCGTGCGCGGGCACCTCGAATCGCAGCGGTGCCGCATCTCTGCTTGCGCTAAACGCTTGTCCGCTGAACGCATCGCGCCAGGTACCGGCGCTCACCAACTCCGATACGGACACTGCTGCCGGCTCGTCGCTCTTGTTGAGCGCCACCAGCGCGGTCTGGGTAACGCCGTCTTTCTGGTACACGCGGTAGAACACGGCCAAGTCGGTTTCCAGGCGACTGTTGACCTGCAGCCCCCGCTGCAAGGCAATCGATTGTTTGCGCAGATTGGCGATGCGCATCAGGTGTTCGCGAATTCGATGGGTCTTCGCAATGTCCACATTCTGCTGGCCAAAATAGTCGCGATTGCCGGTGTGCTCGTTCGTCCCGGCCCGGAAACCGATTTCGGACCCGTAATACACCACGGGGATGCCGCGGCTCGTAAACAACCAGTTGTGGGCGTCGATGAAGCCGTTCTCGTCCGCATTGATGCGGTCCATGTCGTGGTTGTCGTAGAAGATCATGAGCTCGTAAGGGTTCTGGTAGAGCCCCGATTCGAGGTGCAGGTAGCCACCGAGCTCGGCGTAGGAGGCATCGCGCGCGAAGACTTCGTCCATCGCCTCGCGTCCCGGGAAGTCGAGGACGCTGACCGCGCCGTTTTCGGGCCAGGTGTGCTCGGCGATGGCATCCGCATCGTAGCTGAAATGCTCGGCAAACATGAACAGCCCCGGGCGCTTGTCGCGAATGCGATCGCTGAAGCGCTTCCAGTACGAATGGTCCATGAAGGCGATCGTGTCGATGCGAAAGGCATCCACACCCTGATCCAGCCACTGCGAGTACGCCGCGACGAAATAGTCGAGGACATCAGGGTTGTCCTCGTCGAAGTCAGCCAGTTCGCCGAGCCCCGGTTCCCGGCTAAAGAACGCGTGCAGCGGGTTGTCATCGTCGAGGTCGGCTGGGTGCAGATTCTGGTGATCGGCAACCAGGTTGCCGTCAGCGTCGTAGAGTTCTCCGAACATGGGTTGGTCTGCAGGCATCGTCCATGCCGGCGACCCGTGGTTACAGACGATGTCGAGCACGTACTTCATATCGTGCTCCTCGCGAAGTTGCCTGACGAAGTCCGCGAAGCTCAAATTCGCGGACTCCAGGTGCTCGTCGACCTCGAAGAAGTTGACTCCCCAGTAGCCGTGATAACCCGTCTTGCCCTTGTCGCCGCCGGGCCCGCGACCGGGCACCCGGCTGCCGGTGAACGCTTCATCCGGGTTGTCCACGATCGGGGTGGTCCAGATGGCGGTGAACCCCATCTCGGCAATGTAGGCGGCATTGTCGAGAACGCCCCTGAAATCCCCGCCGAGATAACCGATGTTGGCCGGCTCGTATCCCGGCACCTGCAGCGGCCGATCGAAGGTACGCGTATCCGGTCCCCCGCCCTGCTCCGCATGGTTGTTGGACGGATCCCCATCGACAAAGCGGTCGGTCAGCAGGAAGTAAACAGCCTCGGATGCAAACGGCTCGAGCGTGCCGTAGTAATCGTGCGGGGTCGTTTCCGAAACCGGTGCCGGGGCGCAGGCAGCGAGCGACGCTACGCACGCGACAAGGAACAGGGACCTCATGAGCGGGGCTCCGCGGACCGGTCCACCAGCAACGTTGCGGCCCCGGCAATCAGCAACGAAACGCCGCCGATGACCAGGCCGTAAATCGGCTGCAGGTCGAAAAACTCGCGCAGCAGCAACCCCAGGATGCTTGCGGCGACCAGTTGCGGAATGACGATGAAGAAATTGAAGATCCCCATGTACACACCCATCTTGTGTGCGGGCAGGTCGTTGGACAGCAAAGCATAGGGCAACGACAGGATCGAGGCCCAGGCGATGCCCACACCGACCATCGATACGAGCAGGAATTTCGCGTCGCCGATCAACCAGAAGCTGATCAGACCGAGCCCGCCGAGCGACAGGTTGATGAGGTGGCTCACGCGGCAGCCGAGGCGCCTGGCAACGAAGGGAATCGCGACGGCGGCGAACGCTGCAAACAGGTTGTAGGATGCGAACAGTATGCCGTTCCAGTCGGCACCGTCGTTGTAGGCGGCCGAGGTCACATCGGTCGTCCCGAAGTGGTAACTCGTGACGGCCGAGGTTCCGTAAATCCACATGGCGAACATCGCGAACCAGGAAAAGAACTGCACCACGGCGAGCTGGCGCATGACCCGCGGCATGTGAAAGAGATCGTGCATAATCTCGTAGAAACCGTTACTCGTGCTGCCCCGGTTCTGCAGCGCCGCGGCGAGCAACTGGAACAGGCCGAACACCGTAAAGCCACCGCCCAGGATATAGAGTTCCTTGTCCAGTCCACGGCTTCGGATCAGGATCAACAGAACGATGCCGACGATCATCCAGATGAAGCCACCGTTGCGGTACTTCGATGACGGCGCCAGCGTCTCGCGAGCAGGAAAGCCGCGCCGCCGATGTAAAAGGCGAACTTGACCGAAGGGGGGATCTCCCCGGCCGGCGCCGTGTTGCTGATGTCGAACCAGTTGGTCATCATCCACGGCAGCGCCGAGGCAACGACGGCGCCGATGCCGATGAAGAAGGTCTGCATCGAGAATCCGCTGGTGCGCTGCTTCTCGGGCAGCATGTCGCCGACGAAGGCACGAAACGGCTCCATCGAAACGTTGATGCTCGCGTCCATGATCCACAGCATGCCGGCCGCAAACCACAGGTAAGGCGAATTGGGCATGATGAACAGCGCCAGCGACGCGAGGATCGCGCCGACGAGAAAATACGGCCGGCGGCGTCCAAGTCGATTCCACGTGCGGTCGCTCATGTAACCGATGATCGGCTGGACGATGAGGCCGGTCAGCGGTGCCGCGACCCACAGGATCGGGATTTCGTCGACGGCTGCGCCCAACGTCTGGAAAATGCGGCTGACATTGGCGTTTTGCAGCGCAAATCCCATCTGGATGCCAAGGAAACCGAAGCACATGTTCCAGATCTGCCAGAAACTCAATACGGGCTTGTCTTTCATTCTTTGTCTGCCTCTTGGTAGCGCCTGAGCCGCACGGCTGCGCCGCCCCCTGCGGCGAGCTGCAATTCAAGCACGGAATCCCTGCCCACTGTCAGCCGCTCGACTTCGAGCGCGTACGGGTTCGTGTCCCAGTGTGCGTCGTCGCCGTCGCGGTAGACCTCGGCCAGGTATCTTTGGCCGGGATCCAGCATCGCCAGTGAGACGGTAACGGTTCGCGGTCGTTCGTTGGTGATGGCGCCGATAAACCAGTCGTCGCCGGCCCGTTCGCGGCGCGCCATCACAACGTACTCCCCGACCTCGCTGGCCAGGGCGGCGCTGTCTTCCCAGTCGGTCGGCACATCGACGATGAACTTGAATGCATCGGGCCGCGCCGCGTAGTTCTCGGGCAGATCCGGCACCATCTGCATCGGGCTGTAGAGTACGACGTACAGGGCCAGCTGTTTGGCGAGTGTCGTCTGGATGCGCCGCGGCCTGCCGTCCCGCTCCGGATGCAGGTCGAACATGCCGGGTGTGAAATCCATCGGCCCGCCGAGAAGCCGTGTGTGCGCGAGAATGACCGTGTGCTCCGGCGGATTCGGTGTTTCTCCCCAGATCGCGAACTCCTGCCCCCGCGACCCCTCCCGCGTCAACCAGTTCGGGTAAGTGCGCCGCAGGCCCGTGTCCTTGACCGGCTCGTGGGTGTTGATCGCGATCTGCC
>JARRMH010000007.1:0-26298 GCA_037386205.1 Woeseiaceae bacterium
GGTCAGTTTCTGCCCCGCGCGTGCCGACCGATAGCGGCCGGCGGCTTCGCCGAGACGGCGCGGCGCGAGGATGATTTTGCGTATCAGCCAGACGATAAAGACCAGCGCAATGGCGAGCATGACCAGAACGGGCACCGTCATTTCGATGACATAGCCACGGAAATTGATGACGACGTAGCCCGTGTCCTCGAGCAGGAAATGCGCGCCGACGGCGCTCAGAATCAGGACCGCTACGACGATGATGCCGAATTTCACTGCGCGCTCTCACTCAGGGTGCGAAACTGGCGTAGCAGGCGGAGCGACTCGGAGATGTCGGGCACGTCCGTGGTAAATACGTGACCACGAATTTCTGCCAGCGTCTCGAGTGCTCCCGCCACCTGGGCACTGTCGGCATCGAAATATTCGTTGAGCAGCATGATCGTATCGTCGATCGTCTGCTCGAAGATCGCCTGTTCACCGCGCAGTAATGCGAGTCTCGCAGCCTGCAACTGCAGGGCAATGTTGGCGCGCAGGAAGTACTCGGTGTCGGGCGACAGCTGCATTAGTCGCGCGCGCTCGGGTGGCGTCACCTTGACCAACCCGGACATCGCGCCCTTCACCGACTCCCAGGCGCGGCGCGGCCCGCTGAGTTCGGGGTCGATCGCGGCGTCGTCGTCCGTTTCCTCAGCTGCAGCGTCGAGAGGCAGCGATTCGCCACTCTTTAATTACCTGCAGGCCGCGCGTGCCGCCCACCTGCAGGGCAAGGACGAACGCCGCGACGAATGGCTGCGAATGGCTTACCAGGAGACCCCCGAGGCCGCCAACGCCGTACTGCTTACGCAGGCCGAATTCCAGCTGGATCGGGGCCATTACGAACAGGCGCTCGCAACGCTGCGCCGGGTCGAGGAGGACACCCGGGACCACGCCCAGGCACTGGCGCTGATGGGACGCCTCTACTACCGGCTGGAGGACTGGGATTCCCTGGCCGAAATCCTGCCGCGGCTGCACAAGAACACGCAGATCCCGGCGGCGCGGCTGAAGGCGTGGACCATCCGGGTCCACGAGGTGGCGCTCGGGAAGGCAGACGATGCCGAGGCGCTCGACCAGACCTGGTCCGAGGTACCGAAGAAGCTGCGTGCGGAGACGCCGCTGCTCGAGGCATATTTCGAAGGCCTGATGCGCATCGGCCTGCATGACCGGGCAGAAAAGGAACTCGCGGCAGCGCTCAAGTCCGAGTGGCGTCCGCCGCTCGTGCGCCTGTTCGGCCTTGTCGAGGCCACCGACACGACCAGGCAGCTGAAGCGGGCCGAAGGCTGGCTCAAGGACCACGGTGAGGACCCGGACCTGTTGCTGGCGGCGGCGCGACTGTGCCTGCGCAACGAACTCTGGGGCAAGGCGCGCAGTTACCTCGAGACCGTTATCAGCCTGCGCCCGACGCCCGAAGCTTACCGGGAATACGGCGCCCTGCTTGCACAGATGGGCGAAGCCGATGCGGCTGCCGATGCCTACCGTAACGGTCTCGGCATGGTCGCAGGCAGTGACGTCCCGGCAATACCGCACCTCGACGGCAGATAGATGTTTGCGGTCGTCGCGGGCACCGGTTACACGGGTCGTCGCGTCCTCGAGAAGCTGCCCGCCGATGCGAGCCTGGGCCTCGGCCGCACACCGATCGACACTGACCGACGGTTCGAGATCGTCGATTTCGATGCGCCCGGCGCACTTTCGGTCACATTGCCGGACCCCTGCACCGTACTCTATACCTGCCCGCCCGACGGCGAACGGGACGACCGCCTGCAGCGCTTTCTCGCGGCACTGCCGCATTCACCGAACCGCATCGTCTACATCAGCACCACCGGCGTCTATGGCGACTGCGCCGGTGCCGTCGTGACCGAGGACACGCCGGTCAATGCGGACAACCGCCTGTCGCGACCGCGCGTGGCCGCCGAGGAGCTGCTCACATTGTGGGCAGAAAAGCACGCATGCGATCTCGTTATCCTGCGCGTACCCGGAATCTACGGACCGGGTCGCCTCGGCGTCGCAAGACTGAAATCGGGAGAAGCCTGGCTCGAGGAGGCAGATGCCAATCCGGGCAACCGCATCCACGTCGACGACCTCGCCGATTGCTGTATCGCGGCCCTCGCCAAAGACACGCCGCCCGGCATCTACAACGTCGGCGACGGCGATTATCGAACGGCGACCTGGTTCGCCGGGGAAGTCGCACGGCAGGCCGGGCTGCCGGCGCCGCGGACCATCAGCCGCGAAGCCGCCGCCCGCGAGTTCTCGCCGCTGCGACTCGCCTTCCTGTCAGCGTCCCGGCGGGTCGATGCGCGTCGCATGCGGGAAACGCTCGGCGTGACACCGCGAACACCCGAGCAGGGCATCCGCGACAGTCTCGCAGCGCAGGAGGGCCTCCCAGGGCCCGGTTTCACCGGCTCCTAAGGTTGGCTGCGCTTGCTGCGGAGCCAGGCTGTCAGCGGCTCCCACTCGTCCCAGTCGGGCCAGGCCAGATACTCGGGCAGCTCGAAGATGCCGAGCCCGCGCGTATAGGCACGGACGTAATTCTGCGCCTCGCGCAGCGCTGCAACGTAAGGTGCCCTCGCCTTGGTCAGGTATTCATCGAGTTCGCCGTAGATCAGCGTGTTGTCGCGAACGCGATTGGCGACCAGACCGATCTTCGCCTTCTTGTTCTCGATCTTGCCGACGTGCTTCAGCTCGTCGAGAAATGTCGTGGTCGCCTGCATGTCGATCGTCGAGGGCAACACCGGAACGACGATGGTCTCGGCGTAGCGAACGAGGTCGGTCAGCTCACTGGAATGGGTCCGGGCCGGCGCATCGATAACCATGAAGTCGACGCTGCGCGGAGCGTGCCTCAGCCCCCCATCGAAGCCGGCGACGCCGACGATCTCCGCACGGTCAGCCGGGCGTCGATCCAGCCAGTCGAGACTCGAGCGTTGCGGGTCGAAATCGGCCAGGGCCACGCTGGCGCCCTCGTTGGCAAAATAGGTCGCGATATTCGTTGCGAGGGTGCTCTTGCCGCAACCACCCTTTGCGTTCAAAACCATTATGTGCCGCATGACACCTCTCCAGGGGCAATGTTATTCGATTGGTTATCGTTCGCTGTGAGCTGGTTATGTAAACTACAGGCGCCAACCCCAAAAGTCCATGAACGTCGCCTACATCAAAATGCACGGCACGGGTAACGTCATACTCGTCGTCGACCAGCGTAACGGAGCGGCATCGGTGCCCTCGTCCGAACGGCTGCAAGAACTCGCCGACGAACGCAGCGGACCCGGTTTCGATCAGCTGATGTGGGTAACGGCCAGTGACGATTCCGACGTCGCGGCAGCCTATCGCGTGTTCAACGCGGACGGCTCGGAGGTCGGCCAGTGCGGCAACGGCGTGCGCTGCGTGGCAGCCGTGCTGGCCGGCGAGTCGGGCCATCCGCCGGCTTTCACGCTGGCCAGTCCGGCCGGCCCCATCGCCGCGCGGGTCGATGACGACGGCCTCGTTTCCGTCGGCATGGGAAGGCCCGAGTTCGATCCGGTGCGCGTACCTTTCGTTGCCGACCGGAGGCAGGACCGCTACCGGCTCGATGTCGACGGCGTGGCCTACGATGTCGCGGTCGTATCGATGGGTAACCCCCACTGCGTACTGCAGGTGGACGACGTCGCAGCAGCGCCCGTCGACCGGCTCGGCCCCCGGATCGAGGCGCATGAACGTTTTCCCGAGAAGACCAACGTCGGGTTCGTGAATATCACCGGTCGCGACCGCATCGACCTGCGCGTCTTCGAGCGGGGCGTGGGGGAGACAGCCGCGTGCGGGACCGGCGCATGCGCCGCCGTCGTAACGGGCCAGCAACTCGGCCTGCTCGATGCCCGCGTGAACGTGCGACTGCCCGGCGGCCAAGTCGTGGTAAGCTGGCGCGGAGGCGCGGAACCAGTGTGGCTTACCGGGAACGCAGAATACATTTCCGAAGGATTCATCGACTTATGAGTACCCAGCCCAAAGCCGAATTCGTCGACGAAGAGTTGTCCGAACAGGCCGTCCACGATTTCCTCGCTGCGCATCCGGACTTCTTCGAACGCCATTCGACATTGCTGAGCTCGCTGAACCTGCCCCATGCAAGCGGCGGCACGGTGTCCCTGGTCGAGCGCCAGGTCGCCGTATTGCGGCAAAAGGAATTCAAACTCGAGCGCCAGCTGAAAGAACTGATCGGCGTTGCCCGCGAGAACGACGTGCTGGCCGCGAAGATTCACGAGCTGACCATGCGCCTGCTCGCCGCCGGCGACCTCGGCTCGACCGTCGCCGCCATCGAGGAAGCGTTGCGGTCGGGTTTCAGGACCGACCAGGCGGTCCTCGTGCTCTTCGGCGACCCGGATGAATTCGGCGACGTCAATGCCGGCCGCTTCTTCCGGGTCGTGCCGCGCGACGATGAGGCGCTCATGCCTTTCAGGACCTTTCTCGAGGGCACGAGCGCACGCTGCGGACAGATGCGCGACCCGCAGCGCAACTTCCTGTTCCACCAGGATGCCAACGAGATCGGCTCTGCGGCGCTCGTGCCGCTGGGCGAAGGATCCGGCATCGGGTTCCTGGCCGTGGGCAGCAAGGACAGCGACCGCTTCCATCCTGGGATGAGCATCGACTTTCTGACCCGGCTCGGCGACCTCGTGGCGGGATCACTGAAGCGCTTTTGAGGCGACCCCGCATGGATGACGCGGGCTGGCCAGGGCGCTTCATCCGGCACCTCGAGACCGAGCGTCGCCTGTCGCCTCTGACCTGCAAGAACTATCGTCGGGACATCGACACGCTCCTCGTCTGGCTCGAGAGCGCGGGTGTCACGACATGGCGGGACGTCGACGAGGAACACATTCGCGCATTCTCGGCGGCGTGTTTTCGCAGGGGACTGAGCGCCCGCAGCATCCAGCGACGTCTGTCCGCGGCAAGAACCTTCTTTCGATTTTTGCTCCGCGAAAAGGCGGTCAGCAAGAACCCGGTTGCGTCGGTATCGGCGCCGAAATCGAGGAAGCGCCTGCCCGGAAACCTGGATGCCGATCGCATGGCGCGCTTGCTGGACTTGCCGGGCACCGGCCCGATCGTCGACCGCGACCGCGCCATACTCGAACTCCTGTACTCGTCCGGCCTGCGCCTCGCCGAACTGGTCGATCTCGACCTCGGTGACGTCGACATGGCCGATGCGACCGTGCGCGTAACAGGCAAGGGGGGCAAGGACCGGATCGTCCCGGTCGGCCGGCAGGCGTTGCGGGCGCTGCGACAGTGGCACGGCACGCGCGCCGAGCTGGCCGCGGCCGATGAAACGGCACTGTTCGTCAGCAATCGCGGCCAGCGTATTCGGCCACGCTCGGTGCAGGCCCGCGTGAAACACTGGGCGAAACGGCAGGGAATCGACGCCAACGTCTACCCGCACCTCTTCCGCCATTCGTTCGCGACCCACGTGCTCGAATCGAGCCACGACCTGCGCGGCGTGCAGGAGTTACTCGGGCATGCCAATATTGCGACCACGCAGGTCTACACGCACCTTGATTTCCAGCATCTCGCCCAGATCTACGACAAAACCCATCCACGCGCTCGCCGCAAGAAGGACCGGTAGGCGGGCCTCCCGGGGCTAGATACGCATATGGAACAATTTCGAGGGACGACGATCGTCTCGGTCCGCCGTGACGGCAAGGTCGCCAGTGCAGGCGACGGCCAGGTGAGCCTGGGCAACACGATCATGAAGGGTAACGCCCGCAAGGTGCGCCCGCTGGCCGGGGGCCGCGTCATCGCCGGTTTTGCCGGCGGTACCGCCGACGCGTTCACGCTCTTCGAGCTGTTCGAGACGAAACTCGAGCAATACGGCAACCTGACACGTGCGGCCATCGAGCTGGCCAAGGACTGGCGCACGGATCGCCGGCTGCGCCGTCTCGAGGCGCTGCTGTGCGTGGCCGACAAGGATAATTCGTTTGTCATCTCGGGTAACGGGGACGTCATCGAGCCCGAGCACGACCTGATCGCCATCGGTTCGGGCGGTCCCTTTGCACAGGCCGCGGCGCTGGCCCTGATGCAGAACACGGACCTCGGGGCACGCGAGATCGCCGAAAAGGCATTGCAGATCGCCGGCGACATCTGCGTGTACACGAACCAGAACATCGTTATCGAAGAATTGTAGGAGGGCCTTCAGGCCCGAAAGATCATTCGCGGCTGAAGCCGCTCCTGCGCAGGATCAAGTAATGTCACAAATGACACCGAGAGAAATCGTCCAGGAACTGGACAAACACATCATCGGCCAGGACGAGGCCAAGCGGGCTGTTGCCATCGCGCTGCGCAACCGCTGGCGTCGCGTGCAGGTCGGCGAGCCGTTGCGTAGCGAGATTACGCCCAAGAACATCCTGATGATCGGCCCGACGGGCGTCGGCAAGACCGAGATCTCGCGTCGCCTGGCCCGTCTCGCCAGGGCCCCGTTCATCAAGGTCGAGGCCACGAAATTCACGGAAGTCGGCTACGTCGGCCGCGAGGTTGACAGCATCGTTCGCGATCTCATGGACGTCGCCGTCAAGATGACACGCGAAGACGAGATGTCGAAGGTCCGCTTCCGTGCCGAGGATGCCGCCGAAGAGCGCGTCCTCGACGCGCTGTTGCCGAAGCCCGCCCGCACCGTGGGTTTTGCAGGCGAACAGGCGCAGCCGGCAGAGGACGATTCGGATACGCGGCAGAAATTCCGCAAGATGCTGCGTGAGGGAAAGCTGGACGACCGGGAGATCGAGGTCGAACTCCAGGCCATGCCGGTCGGTGTCGAGATCATGGCGCCGCCCGGAATGGAAGAAATGACGAGCCAGCTGCAGGGCATGTTCGCCAACCTCGGCGGCAATCGCACGCAGACTCGCAAGCTCAAGGTGAAGGATGCGCTGCGACAGCTGACCGACGAAGAGGCAGCCAAACTCGTCGACGAGGAGGAGCTCAAGGCCAGGGCGCTCGAGGCTGTTGAGGAAAATGGCATCGTGTTCCTCGACGAACTCGACAAGGTGGCACGACGCTCCGATACCCAGGGCGCGGACGTTTCCCGTGAAGGCGTGCAGCGTGACCTGTTGCCGCTGGTCGAGGGCTCGACCGTCAACACCAAGTACGGCATGGTCCGGACCGACCACATCCTGTTCATCGCCTCGGGTGCGTTCCATACCGCCAAGCCTTCGGACCTGATTCCGGAACTGCAGGGACGGTTCCCGATCCGGGTCGAACTGAAGTCGCTGACGACCGAGGATTTCGTGCGCATCCTGACCGAACCGGACGCGTCGCTGGTCTCGCAATACGCCGCGTTGCTGGACACCGAGGAGGTCACACTCGAGTTCGACGAGAGCGGCGTGCGCCGCATCGCGGAAGTCGCCTGGCAGGTCAACGAGAACACCGAGAACATCGGTGCACGACGGTTGCATACGGTCATGGAGCGCCTGCTGGAGACAATCTCGTTCGAGGCCTCGGACAGGAGCGGCAGCACGCTGACGATCGATGCCGCCTACGTCGACGATCACCTGGCCGAACTGTCGCAGGACGAGGATCTGAGCAGGTATATCCTGTAAGAAAAAGGTATCCTCGCTTGCCGTAGAGGAACCAGATCATGGCCAGGCAAGACTCCGACAAGACGACCCATTTCGGCTACCAGACCGTTGCGACGGGCGACAAGGCCGACCTCGTACGCGGCGTATTCGACTCCGTCGCCACGCGCTACGACTTAATGAACGACCTGATGTCGGCCGGGCTGCATCGCCTCTGGAAGCGCCACACGATCGACGAGGCCGCGGTTCGTCCCGGCCACGTGGTGCTCGATCTCGCCGGCGGCACGGGCGACCTGGCGCGGGCGTTCGCCAACAAGGTCGGCGACGAGGGACACGTGGTGCTCGCCGACATCAATATCGCGATGCTCGAGCAGGGGCGCCGGCGGCTGGTCGATGCCGGGGTCGCAGGTAACGTGTCGATCGTGCAGCTCGACGCCCAGAATCTCCCGTTCGACAGCGGCTCCTTCGACTGCATCACGATCGCCTTCGGGCTGCGCAACGTAACGGACAAGGAGGCAGCCCTCGAATCGATGAGGCGCACGCTCAAGCCGGGAGGCAAGGCGATGATCCTCGAGTTTTCGACGCCGGCCGCGCCCCTGAGGCCTGCCTACGACCTGTACTCGTTCAAGGTGCTGCCCGCTCTAGGCAGGCTGATCGCCCGTGACGAGGAAAGTTACCGGTACCTCGCGGAGTCGATTCGCATGCATCCCGACCAGGAGACGCTCCAGTCGATGATGGAGGCCGCAGGGTTTGAGCGTTGCCGCTTTCACAACCTGGCCGGTGGCATCGTTGCGCTGCATATCGGCTACCGGATCTGACGCAATGAACCCTCTCGAAGCGGTTCTGCAACCCGTCGCCAAGGTCCTCAACCGGAACATCCGTGAGACGACGCCCGCCCGCGAGCTGTGTGACAAGCTCGACGGCGTCGTGGTTGCCGTCCGCGTCCGGGGTACGGCCCTGGCCGCCTGGTTCCTGATCGACGGTGGCCAGCTCGAGCTCGCAACCGATCACGATGGCGAGCCCGATGTGCTGATCAGCGGCTCGGTGCTCACCCTGGCACGGATGTCCGGCGATGCCGGGCTCGAGGCCCTGCGCGACGGCTCCCTCGAACTCACGGGCGACCCCCACACGGCGGAGCGATTCCAGCGCCTGATTACGCTCGTCCGGCCCGACGTGGAGGAAGAACTCTCGGGCGTTATAGGCGATACCGCCGCGCACCGGCTGGGCGAGATTGCACGGGGGGTCGCCGCATGGGGTCGCGAGGCCCGCGCAACCATGGGCGCCAACATCCGGGAGTACCTCCAGGAGGAAAGCCGCGACGTGCCGAGTCGCTACGAAGTCGAACGCTTTGCCGCCGAGGTCGACAAGCTGCGTGACGACGTCGACCGGCTCGAGGCCCGCATCATGCGGCTGACGGACACCGACTGAAATGGTGCGCCGGGACGCCATCATTCGCATTCTCGCGATCCACCGCGTGCTCGTGAAGTACGGCCTCGACGACATTATCAAGGAGGCGCATCTCTGGCGGCCGCTCAGGTTTCTGTTCTACTTTGCCCCGCGGCGCCGCGACAGCTCCGCACCGCGCGGCGAGCGCATTCTCCTCGCGCTCGAGGAACTCGGGCCGATCTTCGTAAAATTCGGCCAGGCGATCTCGACACGTCGCGACCTGCTGCCACCCGATATCGCCGATGAACTCGCCAAACTGCAGGACGCGGTGCCGCCGTTCCCGGCCGAGCAGGCCAAGGCGATCGTGGAACAGGCCTACGGCGAGCCCGTGGGCACGATTTTCGAGCGCTTCGACGACGAGCCGCTGGCCGCCGCCTCCATCGCCCAGGTGCACACGGCCAGGCTCAAATCCGGCACCGAAGTCATCGTCAAGGTCCTGCGCCCCGGCGTCGAGGAGCAGATCGACCGCGACCTGCATGTGCTGCGTACGATTGCCGGCCTCGCCGCCCGCTACTGGGCCCTCGGGAAACGCCTGAAACCACTGGAAGTCGTCAGGGAATACGAGCACACGATTATCGACGAGCTCGACCTGATGCGCGAAGGCGCCAACGCCGCGCAGCTGAAGCGCAACTTCGAGGGCTCCAACATGCTGTACGTGCCGGAGGTCTTCTGGGACTACTGCCGTCCCGAGGTGCTGGTCCAGGAACGCATCTACGGTACGCCGATCAGCGACCTCGCGGCTCTGCGCGCGGCGGGGACGAATATCCAGCGCCTCGCCGAAAACGGGGTGGAGATCTTCTTTACCCAGGTCTTTCGCCACAACTTCTTTCATGCGGACATGCACCCGGGCAACATCTTCGTGCTGCATACCGACCCCGAGAAACCGAAATACGCGGCCGTCGACTTCGGCATCGTGGGCACGCTGCACCCCGACGACCAGCGCTACCTCGCGGAGAACTTCCTCGCTTTTTTCGACCGCGATTACAATCGCATCGCCAAACTGCACATCGACTCCGGTTGGGTGCCACCGGGAACCCGTATCGACCAGCTCGAAAGCGCCGTGCGTACGGTGTGCGAACCGATCTTCAACAAGCCCTTATCGGAGATCTCTTTCGCCCAGGTACTGGTGCGCCTGTTCCGCGTCGCCCAGCGATTCAACGTGGAGATCCAGCCGCAGCTGATCCTGCTGCACAAGACGCTGTTCAATATCGAGGGGCTCGGTCGAGAGCTGTACCCGGAGCTCGACCTCTGGAAGACGGCCCAGCCGGTTCTGCGACGCTGGATGGACGAGCAGGTCGGCGGACGGGCCATGCTGCGGGATGTGCGCGAAAACCTCCCCCAGCTGCGCGAAGCGATACGGGAAATTCCGACGATTCTTCAGCAGATCGGCGAGCAGGCCGCCGAGGGACGCATCCGTTTCAACCTCCAGTCGCCCGAACTCGAGGAGATTCGACAACAGCTCGACGAGCAGCGTCGCCAGCGTTACTGGCTGGCGGCTGCGACGACCTGCATCGTGTCGGGGGCCCTGGTCATGACGCTGGGAAGCATCGCGTGGGCCGGCTGGGGCCTGCTGGGTGCCGGCGCCGTGGCAGGCTACATGGCCAGGCCGTGACGCCGGGGGATAATGGACAGGGCCGCCGCGAGAACGATTGCCGACGCGCTGACCTGGACGCGCATCGTCAGCATCGTGCCGATCACGGCGCTGGCCTGGTACGACCTCAGGTGGTGGTTGCTCGGCGTGTACGGCGTCGCGGCACTGACCGACCTCGCCGACGGCTGGTTCGCGCGACGGGCTGCGCCACCGAAGACCGATACCGACCTGGACGGCAACGCGGACCTCGTGTTCACGATCATGACGCTGGTCTGGATCTGGATGCTCGTACCCGGATTTTTCCAGAAGTACTGGTTTCCCTACCTGCCGCTCCTGGCCGTCATACAGGTCTACCTCTGGTTTGCCGTCCTGAAGTGGCCGGGCCTCCATTCGCCGCATTTTCAGTTCAATCGCGTGGCGATGGGCATCTTCTGCCTGCTGCTTCCCTTTCTCATCGTATTCGGCGACCGGGCCTGGTTCGTTCATTCGATCCTGGTGATCGGTACGCTGGGAAAGCTGCGGCTGGCCTGGTATTTCGCGACGACCGACAAATCTCTTACAGCCGACAAAAGGACCTCCAGTGCTGCGTAGCATTGCCAAACTGTTGCTGAAACTCGGTGGCTGGACGGCCGTCGGCGGCATTCCCGAAGACAAGAAAGCGGTGCTGATCGCGGCGCCCCACACGTCCAACTGGGACGTCCTCTGGGCCATTTGCTACAAGGTTCTCATCGGCCTCGACGCAAAGTGGTTCGCCAAGCACTCCGCGTTCTGGTTTCCGCTCGGCAACATCCTCAGCGCAATGGGCGCGGTGCCGATCGATCGCGGCAGTCCCCGGCACGCCGTCAAGCAGGCAATCCGCCTGTTCGAGGAACAGGACGAGTTCTTTTTCGCCCTGGCGCCCGAGGGGACGCGCAAGAAGACGCATGCCAGGAAGACGGGCTTCTACCGCATCGCCGAGGGGGCCGGTGTTCCGGTTTACCTGGGATTCCTCGACTTCGGCCGCCGTCGCCTCGGCATCAGTGACAAGATCGAACTGACGGGCGACGTGGAGGCCGACATGGCAGTCATCCGCGAGTTCTACGCGGACATCGAGGGGCGCTGGCCGGAAAAAACCACGCCGGTGAGGTTTCCCTGATTTTCGGCACCGACAGCCATGCCGCCTGACGCGCCCACCAAGCGCACCGTCCGGAGTTATGTGCGTCGTGCGGGGCGCATGACCGACTCCCAGAAGCGTGCCCTCGAAGAGCTCTGGCCGGAGTACGGACTCGACTTCTCGGCGCAGCCGTTGGCGTTTGCTGAAATCTTCGAGCGCGATGCGCCGATCGTGCTCGAGATCGGGTTCGGCAACGGCGAAACGCTGGTCGAGCAGGCGGCTGCTCAGCCGGACATGAACTTCGTGGGGATCGAGGTGCACGAGCCCGGCGTGGGCCATTGCCTGCTCAAGGCGCGTGCAGCCGGTGTCAGAAATTTGCGGCTCGTTTCACACGACGCGATCGAGGTATTGACCCACCAGGTACCGCCGGGCTCCCTGCGACGGCTCAATCTCTACTTCCCCGACCCGTGGCCGAAAAAACGCCATCACAAGCGCCGCATCGTCAGCGACTCGTTTCTGGCGCTGGTCGCCGAGCGTCTCGAAAAAGGCGGCCGGCTATGCATTGCCACGGACTGGGCGCACTACGCCGAGCATATCGACCAGGTTTTCGCCGACTCCGGGGACTTTCGCTGCATCGAGCGCCGCGACCATGGCGGCGAGGCACCGCTGGACCGGCCGCAGACCAAATTCGAGCGCCGGGGACTCAAAAAGGGCCACCGTATCCGCGACTGGTGCTTCGAAAAGACCTGAGTTGGCGCCCCGCCACTTGCGGTTGCGGTTTCATCTTCTAGACAGAGTCGCAGGCAATGGCACGATCGACGATCTCTTAAAGGTGTCAGTCACCTTTTTTGGCTCTAAAGGTGACTGACACCTTTAAGCGGTGTCCGGGCCGGTGACGTAGACGACGCCGTCGCGCACCTCGACCTCCACCTGGCGCAGCGTGCGGCCGTTGCCGGGGCCTGCGAAACAGTAGCCGGTCTCAATCTCGTAGGTCGCGCCGTGGGATGCGCAGATCAGGGCATTCCCGTCCTTGGTCAGGAACCGGTCCGGCCGCCAGTTCAGCGGATGTCCGACGTGCACGCAGAAGTTCTGGTACGCGTACACGTTGTCGCCCTTGCGCACGACGAAACCGCGGAACGGCCAGTCGCCCTCGCCGATCGAAAACTCCCTGCAACCCGGATCGTCGATCTCGTCGAGCTTGCCGACGGCGATTTCCTGCTCGTTCAATCGACGTCCTCGTTCCAGGGAGCAACCTTGAACAGCAACAACATCCCGGGAACCGCCAGCAATGTGCAGATCAGGAAGAAGTTCGTCCAACCGGTTCGCTCGACGATGAGGCCGGTGGTCGCGCTGGCCAGCACCCGCGGCACCGAGATCAGCGCCGTGAACAGCGCGAACTGGGTCGCCGCAAACGCGACGTTCGTCGATTTGGCCATGAAGGCCGTCAGCGCAGCAGTTCCCAGCCCGACACCGAGGTATTCGAATGCCATCGCGAACGCCAGCATCCAGGGATTTGCACCGACGACCGACAACAGGGCAAAACCGAGAATACTTGCGATTTGCACAAAGCCGAACGACCACAATGCCCGGTTGATCGACACCTTCACCATGATCAAGCCGCCGACGAGGCCGCCGACGATGGCCGCGGTCGTACCGACGAATTTCGCGATCGAGCCGATCTGCGTCCCGGTGAAGCCGATGTCATGAAAGAACGGCGTCTGCAACGCCGTCGCCATGTTATCGCCGAGCTTGTAGAAGAACAGGAAGGCAAGGACCAGCAATGCCGACCCGAGGCCGGCGCGGCCAATGAACTCCCGGAACGGTTCGATCACCGACTCTTTCAGCGAGCGCGGCGGGGATGGCTCCCGGATCGCCTCGGCAATCACCAGCGTCATCACTATGCCCACGAGCATGAACAACGCCACGATGACGAAGACCAGGTGCCAGGGCAGCCGATCCGCCAGGATGAGGCCCAGTCCACCCGGAATTAGCCCCGCAAGCCGATACGCCTGCACGTGAATGGAGTTGCCGAGCCCGAGCTCGACGTCGGGCAGCAATTCGCGACGATAGGCGTCGAGCACAATGTCCTGGCTGGCGCTGAAGAAGGCGACCGCCACGGCAAGGTATGCGACGGCCCAGAGCGAGAGCGCCGGCTGCAGGAAACCGAGGGCACCGATAGAGACGAGCAAAGCCAGCTGGGTTACCAGGATCCAGCCGCGCCGGTGACCGAGAAACGGCAGCGTGTAGCGATCCATGATCGGCGCCCACAGAAACTTCCAGGTGTAGGGAAATTGCACCAGCGCGAAAAACCCGATCTCCGCCAGACCCACTCCCTCCGTGCGCAGCCAGTAGGGGACCATCTGGAACAACAGGTAAAGCGGCAGCCCTGACGAGAAACCGGTGAACACGCATATCAGCATGCGCCGGTTCAACACGGCTTCCTTCAGGCTCTCCTTGCGGGTTCTGTCGAGCTTGGCGTCAGCCGTCATGTGCCCAGTCGTAGTCCATGGTCAGCGGCGCGTGGTCGGAGAAACGTTGTGCCTTGTAGATGTCGGTCCGCAGCACCTTGTCCGCGAGGCCGGGCGTCACGACCTGGTAGTCGATGCGCCACCCGACGTTATTGTCCCAGGCACGGCCCCGGTTGGACCACCACGTGTATTGCTCCGGCTCCTGTTCGAGGGTGCGGAACGCGTCCGTCCAGCCGTACTGGCCGAACACCTTGTCGAGCCAGGCGCGTTCCTCGGGAAGACATCCCGAGTTTTTCTGGTTCTGCTTCCAGTTCCTGATGTCGTGTTCGGTGTGAACGATGTTCCAGTCGCCACAGATGATGTACTCGGAACGCCGTCGCCTGAGCTTTTTGATATGCGTCGTGAACGAGTCCATGCAGCGGTACTTCGCCTCCTGCCGCTCATCCCCGGACGAGCCCGACGGCAGGTAGAGCGAAACGACGCTGATGCCCCCGAGCTGCACCTCGAGATAGCGGCCTTCGCTGTCGAACTCCGGGTCGCCGTAGCCGCGCAGGACCTTGCGCGGCTCGTGTCGCGTGTAGATCGCCACGCCGGAGTATCCTTTCTTCTCCGCGTCCTCGTAGAAGCAGTGATAGCCGGATGGTCGAAACAGGTCGTCCGTGAGCTGGTGCTCCTGTGCCTTGGTCTCCTGGATGCAGACGACGTCGGCCGACTGGTCTTGCAGCCAATCGAAGAATCCCTTGCGGGCGGCGGCCCGGATGCCGTTGGCATTGAGACTGATTACGCGGAACAATCGGGGTCTCCTGTGTCATACTCCGCCGCAAAGCGGCAATCATACAGAAGACCTATCGATGCGTGGCTACAAACGGGAATTCATTGAACTGGCGCTCGAGCTCGGCGTATTGCGCTTCGGCGAGTTCACCCTGAAATCGGGCCGCACCAGCCCGTACTTCTTCAATGCGGGCCTGTTCAACACGGGTTACGCGGCGGCCAAGCTCGGACGTTACTACGCCGCCGCGATTGCGGAGTCGGACGTGCGCTTCGACATCCTGTTCGGCCCGGCTTACAAGGGCATACCGCTTGCCACACTCGCGGCCGCCCGTCGACGACGTCATCACGGCGGGAACCGCCGTGCGCGAGGCCTACCAGATCATCTCGTCGGCCGGCGCCGAGATCGCCGGGCTCGTCATTTCGCTGGACCGCCAGGAGCGGGGCGAGGGGCCCTATTCGGCGGTCCAGGAACTGAAGCAATCACTGGGCATCCCCGTGATCAGCATCGTCCAGCTCGACGACCTGATCGACATCCTCGAGGAATCGAGCGAGTACGAGCGATACCTGGAGCCCGTGCTCGAGTATCGCAAGCAATTCGGCGTAATTTCCTAACTCATTGATATTTTTAGCGGTCGCGCCAATTTTACAGGCCACCCGCAAGGGTTTAAGCTGCAATAACGAGAACCAGTCCCGGTCAGGTACTTGAATTACTGGCATAGTCGAGCGATGCGGAAAATCATCATCATCAGCGCCCTTGCGCTCCTCAGCGCCCCGGCGGCCGCGGCCGAGAAAAACGTCTATTCATGGGAAGACGAAGAGGGACAAAAGCATTACGGCGACAGCATTCCGCCCGAGTATGCCGACCAGCCCAAGAATCGCCTCAACGACCAGGGCGTCGCGGTCGAGAAGATCGAGGGCAAGAAGACGCCGGAGCAACTCGCCGAGGAAGAGCGACAGAAGAAGCTTGCCGTTGAGCGGAAACTTCAGAGACAAAAGGACCAGGCGCTGCTCGCTACGTATCTCTCGATCGATGAAATCGTCATGCACCGCGACCGCCGCGTCGAGCTGTTCCAGGCCCAGGCGCGGGTCACCGAGCTTTACCTGAGGAATCTGCAGCGCCGGCTCGAAAAACTCCGCAAGGAAGCCTCGGGATTTCAGCCCTACAGCAAGGACGCCGATGCGCCGATGATCGAACCCGATCTCGCCGACGACCTGCGCGAGACCAAGGAAACGATCGCGCGCCATATCCGGAATCTGCAGAAGTACGAGGCTGATGAGAAGGAAATCATCGATGAGTTCGACGCAGCGATCGAGCGATTCAAGAGATTGAAGGGTCTCGACAATAGCGTAGACGACGACCAGACCGCCGTCGCCCGCATGCGGGTTGAGTCCCAGCAATGCAATCCTGGGTTTTGTGATTCTGAAATCGGAGCACCAGGCCGTGCTTGTGCCCGAGGCCCGAGCGCGGCAACAGCACCGCGGCCAGGCCGGGGTCGGCAACGTGGATGGCGAGGCCCGTGGGGACGAGTACCGTGTCGCCGGGCTTGACGGTGAGCGGCTCGTCGATGCAGGCGCGCATGTCGAGCCCGGCCGAGCCCTCGGTCGCGTAGTGGGGTAACGGAATCGAGTCCCCGACGCGAGGGTCGAGAATCCTGAGTTCGATGGATCGCAAGTCCCTGGTCCTTCAGTCGTTCGTGGAGATCACGGTCAGCCGCGGCTGCGTATCGTCACCGCGCGCAGCATAGTAACGCTCGGCGACGAGTGCAATCAGGCTGTCCGCAAGCTCCGACTTGGCGGCGCTCGGGAACCGTCGCTCCCCATCCTTCCAGAAAACACTGACCGCGTTGTCGTCCCGGTCGAAACCGCAGTCCGGACCGACCCGGTTGGCAATGATCATGTCGAGATTCTTGTTCTCGAGTTTCGCGCGTGCATAGGCATCGACATTCTCTGTCTCGGCGGCGAATCCCACAGTGAAGGGCGCGTCGTCGAGCGCCGCAACGGAGGCAAGGATATCGGGACAACGGACGAGATCGATGCTCATCGCGTCCCGCGTCTTCTTGATCTTCTGCTCACTTTGCGCGGCCGGCCGATAGTCGGCGACCGCGGCGGCCGCGATGAAGAGGTCCGCCCCGGCGACGGCTGCGTGCGTCGCCTCATACATCTCTGCGGCGGTCGTTACGCCGCGCACATCGATGCCGGGCGGCGCGGCGAGGTCCACCGGACCGCTGATGAGCACGACCTCCGCATCCTGGGCCAGCGCGGCCCGCGCCATGGCATAGCCCATCTTCCCGGAACTGCGGTTGGTGATGTAGCGCACCGGGTCGATCGGCTCACGCGTCGGACCCGCCGTGATCACGACCTTCCTTCCGGCCAGCAGGCCCTCACCCTTGCTGATACCGAGGTCGAAAACGGCTGCAGCGATGGCCGCCGGATCGAGCATGCGGCCCGCCCCGGTCTCACCACAGGCCTGCGACCCGATAGCCGGGCCGAGAATGTGCACGCCGCGTTCCTCCAGGACCCTGCGGTTCGCCTGCGTCGCCGGGTTGTTCCACATCACGTGATTCATTGCCGGGGCAAGCGCGAGCGGCGCTTCGGTTGCCAGGCAGATAGTCGTCAACAAGTCGGGCGCCCCGCCACTGACGATGCGTGCCATCACTTCGGCCGTCGCGGGTGCAATCAGGACGATATCGGCCCAGCGGGCGAGCTCGATGTGGCTCATGGCCCGTTCGGCTTCCTTGTCCCAGAGATTGTCACGAACGGGCCGACCCGAGACGGCCTGCAGCGCCGTATCGGTGACGAACTCGGCCGCCGACGCCGTCATGACGATCTGCACGTCGGCGCCGCGTTCCTTCAGGCGCCGCACGAGATCCGGGGCCTTGTACGCCGCGATGCCGCCCGTGATACCGAGAACGATGTTCATGGGCCGAGCTTAGCGCGTCGCCCCTGAAACCGGCAATTCCGGTTAGATTGATTCGTTGTAAGTTCAGCCCTGCCGGGCCCAGGATGGGGCCATGGAAGACGACGCGCTCACGGACTGGAGCGACACCCGGTTGCTGGCGGCAATTCTCGGCTCCCGGGCAGCCGAGTGCCTGCTCGCGCGCTTCGGGAGTGTCCGCCAGCTTCTCCAGGCCCGCCCCCGGGATGTACTCGGCTGCCACGGCGTCGGCCGGGCGCGCCTTGCCGCGCTGCGCGTCCTTCCCGAACTCGCACGTCGTTACTACCGCGAGTCGCTGCCCAGCGGCGAGGTCATTCGCAGCCCGGCCGACACCGAGTGCTATCTGCACGCCCGCATGCGCGACCTCGAACACGAGGTGTTTTGCTGCCTGTTTCTCGACAACCGGCACCGCGTGCTCTGCTTCGACGAGCTGTTCCGCGGCACGATCGACGGTACGAGCGTCTATCCGCGCGAGGTCGTCAAGGAGGCGCTTGCCATCAACGCGGCAGCCGTCATACAGAAACATAATCACCCGAGCGGAGTGGCCGAGCCCAGCCAGGCGGACGAGCGCATCACGAGGCGGCTCAAGGCGGCTCTCGAACTCGTCGATATCCGGCTGCTCGATCACCTGATCATCGGGGATGGCTGCGCGACCTCGCTGGCCTCCCGCGGAATAGTGTAGACAGGCGCTTGAACTGGACGGGATTGGCTGGTATAAAGGCTCGCTCTCTGCCCGCCTGCCGCGGGCAACCTTTATTAAAATCAGAGACTTAAGGTCATGTCCAAGGTTTGCCAAGTGACCGGGAAGCGCCCGATGAGCGGCAATAACGTTTCCCACGCACACAACAAAACTCGCCGTCGCTTCCTGCCCAATCTGCAGCACAAGCGTTTCTGGCTCCAATCCGAGCAGCGCTGGGTGCGCCTGCGCGTCTCGCACAAGGGCATGCGCATCATCGACAAGCACGGCATCGAGAAAGTCGTGGCCGACCTGCGCGCCAACGGCACGCACGTCTGATCGCCGGAGGAATCACGCTATGGCTAAAGGAAATCGCGACAAAATCAAGCTGGTCTCGAGCGCCGGCACGGGTCACTTCTACACGGCGACGAAGAACAAGAAGCTCCATCCTGAGAAGCTGGAGACCAAGAAGTACGACCCGACGATCCGCAAGCACGTGATCTACAAGGAAGCGAAGATCAAGTAAGCGCTCCTTGCCGGAGTTACCCGAAGTCGAAACCAGTCGCCGCGGCATCGCGCCGTGGCTGGTCGACTGCACGATTACCGCTGTCACCATCCGCGACCGGCGCCTACGCTGGCCCGTGCCGCGTGGCCTGGAGGCGCGGCTCGTCGGCCGCCGCATCGACGCGGTCGGGCGGCGCGCCAAGTACCTGCTGATCAACACGGACGACGGGACGGCAATCGTCCATCTCGGCATGACCGGCAGCGTGTTCATCGTCGATCACGGTGCGCCGGCCGGCGTTCACGATCATTTCGACATCGAGCTCGACTCGGGGCGGATGCTGCGCTTTCGCGACCCGCGACGATTCGGTTCTCTGTTATTCAGCAAGAAGCCGCTCGAACATCCATTGCTCGCAAGCCTCGGACCCGAACCGCTGGGCGATGCGTTCGACGGCGATTATCTGTGGCGCAAATCGCGCAACCGCAGGGTCAGCATCAAGCAGTTCATCATGAACGCCGGCATCGTCGTCGGGGTGGGCAATATTTACGCCAGCGAGGCGCTGTTTTTGGCCGGCATCCATCCGAAGCGGGCCGCGGGGCGAGTCTCACGGCAACGCTACGCGGCGCTGGCGGAGGCTATTCGCGACGTGCTGTCGCGCTCGATCGAGGCCGGCGGTACGACACTGCGTGATTTCTACGGCGGCGACGGGGAGCCCGGGTATTTTCGGCAGAAACTCGAGGTCTACGATCGGGCCGGGGAACCGTGCCGACGATGCAATACCGAAGTCCGGTCGATCGTGCAGGGCCAGCGGACGACGTTCTACTGCAAGACCTGCCAGACCTGACTGCGGGCGCCGGGCTACTTGCTGCAGCGCTCCGTGAGCGCATCCCTGACCGGCGGCGACACGAATCCGGAAACGTCGCCGCCGAGCGAGGCAACCTCCCGGACGAGCGTCGACGAAATGTACGTGTACTTGTCGGTCGGAGTGAGGAACACGGTCTCGACGTCCTCGGTCAATTGGCGGTTCATGTTGGCGAGCTGGAATTCGTATTCGAAGTCCGAAACGGCACGCAGGCCACGGATGATCACATCAAGATTGTTCTTGCGCGCATACTCGACCGTCAGCCCCGCGTAACCACGGATCTCGACGTTCTCGAATTCCGAGAGGACGTCACGCGCCATCGCCACTCGCTCGCCGTAAGTGAACATCGGTACCTTCCCGCCCGTATCGCGCGCAATGGCAACGACGACGGAATCGAACAGCCGCGAGGCGCGCCGCACGAGGTCCTCGTGACCGAGCGTGATTGGATCAAAAGTTCCAGGATACATGGCGGCTATCGGCATTCTTTTCCCCCTGTCATGTGCGCGTTGCGACGAGCATGTAGCGAACGTTTCCCGCGGTCTTGTTTTTTTGCACTGTCCAGCCCGGCGGAAGTTCGGGCTGTGCGGCGGCACGATCGAGCTCGATATAGACGAGTGCGTTCGCCGCCAGCCAGTGCTTCCCGGACAACAGTCTACACGTTTCGCCGAGCAGGTCGGCGGCGAATGGCGGGTCAAGGAAGACGATGTCGTATGGCGCCCGGGGCCGTGTGCGCAGATACTCGAGCGCATCTTTCCCGATGACCTCGGCGTCATCCGCGCCGAGTGTCGCGATGTTCGCCTGCAGCTGTCGCACCGCAACCGGATGACGTTCAACGAAGACCACCTCGTCCGCGCCTCGCGACAGGGCCTCGAGCCCCAGCGCCCCGGTACCCGCGTAGAGATCCAGACAGCGGCTCCCCGGCAGCGTCGGTGCCAGCCAGTTGAAGAGCGTTTCGCGGATCCTCTCCGCGGTCGGCCGCAGCCCCTCGACGTCGGCGATTTCCAACAGACGGCTGCGCCAGTTTCCCGCTACAATACGCAGCCGTCCCGCCGGGGAACGGTGTTTATTAGTTCGTCTGGCCATCGCTGCGTAACCTCTCCTTCAAAGAATCGTAAACCTATGTTTGGGAAAAAGGAAAAGCCCGAGAAAAAGGAAGGTTTCATCAAGCGGCTGCGCGCGCGCATCAACCGCGGCGACAGCTGGCTGACCTACGATCTCACCAAGCTCGCACCGGGCGGCAAAATCGACGAGGACACGCTCGAGGAACTGGAAAGCCTGCTCGTCATGGCCGACGTCGGCGTCGATACGACGGATCGGATCATCTCCGACCTCCAGTGGCGGCTCGACCGCAAGGAACTGAAAGACGTCGACGCCCTGCGGCAGAGTCTGCGGGATGCGCTGCACAAGATTCTCGAGCCCGTCGAGAAGCCGCTCGTCATCGAAAAGCCCGACGACGGCCCCTACGTCATCCTGATGGTCGGCGTGAACGGGGCCGGCAAGACGACGACGATCGGCAAGCTGGCGCGGCGCTTCAAGGACGAGGGCTACTCGGTCATGCTCGCCGCGGGTGACACGTTCCGGGCGGCTGCCGTCGAGCAGTTGCAGGCCTGGGGCGAGCGCAACGATGTGCCGGTCGTTGCCCAGCAGGCCGGTGCCGATCCCGCCGCCGTCATATTCGATGCGATGGACGCGGCCCGCGCCCGCGGCGTCGACATCCTGCTCGCCGATACGGCGGGCCGCCTGCAGAGCCAGACCGGCCTGATGGACGAACTCGCAAAAGTTAAGCGTGTGATCAGCCGCCGCGACGAGACTGCGCCGCACGAAATCATGCTCGTGCTCGATGCGAGCCAGGGGCAGAATGCACTCGTGCAGGCGGAGAAATTCCACGAGGCGCTCGGGCTCACGGGCCTGACCGTCACCAAGCTGGACGGCAGCGCCAAGGGCGGTATCCTGCTCGCGATCGCCGACCGCCTCGGTGTGCCGGTGCGATTCATCGGCATCGGCGAGGCGGCCGAAGACATGCAGGCATTCTCCGCCGCCGATTTTGCCGACGCCCTGCTGGCGTCGGGCGAGAACGACCCGATCTCCGCTCGATGATTCAGCTCGAGAACGTTACCAAACGATTCCCCGGGGGCCAGGAGGCCCTGTCCGATCTCAGCGTCACGATCGACAAGGGCGAGATGGTTTTCGTGACCGGCCACTCCGGTGCCGGCAAGAGCACGCTGCTGCGCCTGATCGCGCTGATCGAAAGACCGACGGGCGGCCAGGTTATCGTCGACGGCCAGAACACCCGGCGGGTCCGCCGACGAAAGATCCAGAAGTATCGCCGGCAGATCGTGATGTTGTTCCAGGACCAAAAGCTGCTCTATGAACGCCCCTTGTTCGACAACGTCGCCCTGCCGCTCATCATCGCCGGTGTCGGCCATCGCGATGCCGGCCGGCGTGTGCGTGCGGCCCTCGACCAGGTTGGCCTGCTGCACAAAGAAAAACAGCGACCGGAAACGCTGTCGGCAGGCGAGCAGCAACGCGTCGGCATTGCCCGTGCAATCGTCACGCGCCCCAAGCTGCTCATCGCGGACGAACCAACCGGCAACCTCGACCCGGACCTGTCGCTCGAAGTCATGCGCATCTTCCGCCGTTTCAACGAAGTCGGTGTGACGCTGCTCGTTGCGAGTCACGATATCGCGCTGATCGACAAGCTCGGTTGCCGCCGCATCGCGCTCGAGGACGGTCGCTTGCAGGCCGAGCCGCGAGAGGAAGAAGAATGGCTGTAACCCGCCACGCCGATGCTGTCGCGCCGGTCCGTTCTTCCGGCCCGATCTCCACCTGGCTCACGCGGCATGCCAGTTCCGCGGTCGGCGCTCTCGGGCGCCTCGCAAGGCACCCGTTTTCGAGTGCGATGATCATACTCGTCATCGGCGTCACGCTGGCGCTGCCCGCGGCGATCAACGTGATCGTCAAGAACGTCCAGGCAATCAGCGGCGGCTGGGACAATGCGCTCGACTTCTCGGTGTTCCTGCGGGACGGCATCAGCGAGGACGACGCAGACACTCTGGCAAACCTCATCGAGCAGCGTGCCGACGTCGAATCCGTGGAGTTCATCAGCGCCGCGACGGCGCTCAGTGAATTCCGGGAACAGTCCGGTTTCGGCGCCGCCCTCGACCAGTTGCCCGACAACCCGCTGCCACACACGCTGGTCGTCCGGCCGAGCGCCGGCAACACCAGCGCCTCGATGGTGCTTCTCGAGGAAGAACTCGCCAACCTGCCCGAAGCGGAGCACGTGCAGATCGACACGGAATGGGTGCAGCGCTTCCACGCGATCCTCGACATCGTGCGCCAGGCCATCGCCATCGGCGCGGCACTGCTTGGCATCGCCATCGTCGTCATCATCGGTAACACGATTCGCCTCGACATCGAGAACCGCCGCGACGAGATCGAGGTGACGAAGCTGATCGGCGCCAGCAACGCGTTCGTGCGCCGGCCGTTCCTGTGGACCGGCTTCTGGTACGGGCTGTTCGGCGGGCTGATGGCGCTGGGGCTGGTCTGGTACGGCCTGTACCTCCTCGAAGCCCCGGTGTCCCGGCTCGCAGGCCTGTACCAGAGCAATATCGCCATCGCGTCGATGAGCCTCGCGGAGGCGGCCGGAATCGTCGGCATCGGTGTGTTCCTGGGCCTCGCGGGCTCCTGGTTCACCGCCGCCAGGCATATGCGCCGCATCGAGCCCCGGTAAATTATAAGTAATTGAAAAATATATAAATTTATATATGGAAACCGGGGAACTCGCAGGCAGGTTAGCACTCTAATCTATCGAGTGCTAAAATCAGCGCCCAACTAGGGAGGAACCGAATGACAACCGCTTTGGTATCGCGTAACCATGAAATCGCCCTGGCCGGACCGACAGGCAGCCTCGATGCCTATATCCAGGCCGTCGGCTCTATACCCGTTCTCTCGAAAGAAGACGAACAGGCTCTCGCCGTACGCCTGCGTGATCAGAACGATCTCGACGCTGCACGCGAGCTCGTCATGGCGCACCTGCGTTTCGTCGTCCATATCGCCAAGGGCTATACCGGTTATGGCCTGCCCCTGAACGACCTGATTCAGGAGGGCAACGTCGGCCTCATGAAAGCCGTCAAGCGCTTCGACCCCGAATACGACGTACGGCTCGTATCGTTCGCGGTCCACTGGATCCGCGCCGAAATCCACGAGTTCGTGCTGAAGAACTGGCGCATCGTCAAAGTCGCCACGACCAAGGCGCAGCGCAAGCTGTTCTTCAACCTGCGCAAGGCCAAGAAGAGTCTCGCGTGGCTGTCGGCCGATGAAACCGCGGCCGTCGCGGCAGACCTCGGCGTCAGCGAAAAGGAAGTGACGGAGATGGAGAAGCGTCTGCACTCGCGCGACACTCTCTTCGATCCGGCGCCTGATGCGGATGACGACAGCAACTTCACGCCGGCCGCTTACCTGCCCGCCCCGGACTCCGATCCGGCCACGCAGGTCGAAGTCGCCGATTTCAACCACGACGCCACGACGCGCATGGCCTCGGCGATCAAAATTCTCGACGATCGTTCGCGGCACATCATCGAGGCTCGCTGGCTGACGGATACCAAGAAAACGCTGCACGAGTTGGCCGATGAGTACGGAGTATCGGCCGAGCGCATCCGCCAGATCGAAGCCAATGCGATCAAGAAAATGCGCAACGCGATGGCTGTATAAGATACGTTTTCATGCTCAGAGAAGGCCGCCCCCGGGCGGCCTTTTTTGGTTTCGATTTGCTATCGTGAGCGCTCGGGTAAAGCCTCAGGGGACTGGCGCTTGAGCAGCCTGTTCAATGAACTCAGACGGCGCAATGTATTCCGCGTTGCGATCGCCTACGTCGCGGTCGCCTGGCTGATCCTGCAGGTCGCCGATATCGTCCTCGACAATTTCGGCACACCCGGCTGGGTCATGAAGACGCTGATGTTCGTCCTCGCCATCGGTTTTCCCGTTGCCGTCCTGTTCGCCTGGGCCTACGAGATGACACCCGAAGGCCTCAAGCGCGAAGTCGAAGTCGATCGCTGGCAGTCGATTACCGGCGAAACCGGGCAGAAACTGAATCGCATGATCATCGGCGTACTGGTCGCTGCCGTCGCTTTTCTGCTCGTCGACAAATTCATGCTGGGGCAACCGGTAACCGGTGAAGTGGCGACCGACAAGTCCGTTGCCGTACTGCCGTTCATCGCGATGAGCCGCGGTCCCGACGACGAGTACTTTGCCGACGGGCTGACCGAAGAAATTCTCAATTCCCTGACGCGCGTGCCAGGGCTGCTGGTCACGGCGAGAACCTCGGCGTTTCATTTTAAGGACCGCGATATCCCGGTCCCGCAAATCGCTGCACAGCTCGGCGTGGCACATGTTGTCGAAGGATCCGTCAGGCGCGACGGCGACCGGCTGCGGGTGACCGCGCAGCTGATCCGGGCCGCGGACGGCTTTCACCTTTGGTCCGAGAACTACGATCGTGAGACTGACGATACATTCGGCGTGCAGACCGACATCGCCGAAAAAATTGCGTCGGCGCTGAACGTGTTTCTCGACGATGACACGCGAGAACAGATGAGATCGGCAGGGTTTCGCAACCCCGAAGCATTCGTGGCATTCCAGAAAGCCCGGGAGTTATACAGCGACGCACACAATCACTGGGACATCGTCCCGCACCTCGAAAAAGCCAACGTCTGGTTCGACCGCGTCATTGAGCTGGAGCCCAACGCCTCACGTGCCTACCTGGGCCGTGTCGATTATTACACCCACCTGTTGAGCGATTCCTGAGCCAGCCTGACCGACGAGCGACGCGAGCATGTCGAGGAGCGATTCAGGGCTGACCTGGATGCCGCCGTCGACACCGCATCTGACCACGCATCCCGAATTTCCGCGCGCTTCGACCGGGCCATGCTGACGGGAGACTGGCGCGAAATCCGGCCGCTGCTGGCAGAATATACGCAGGTCGCCGATTGCCCCAACGTATCATGGCTTAACGTCAATACGCTTGAGTTTGGGATGGCGCAGGAGGTCCTCGATCTGTCGGAGCGAGTGGTCGCCTGTGACCCGCAAAACCCTTTCGGGTGGTGGTACGCGATGCAGGCACACATGTGGCTGGGCAACGACGAAACGGCTGTCGAGGTCGGCGAACGAGCCGTGGAGGCCGTTGACCATCGCACGCTGCGGCAGGCGCTGGTCCATGCCTATGTTGCCGCAGGAAGACTCGACGACGCCGAGTACGCCCTTAAACAGGAAGACGGCTCCCCGGACGAACTCGCCGATCGCTACATGACGGTCGCGGCCGCGCGCGGGGATGCTGAAGAGGTCGAAGTACAGAAAGAAAGAATGATCCGTCACCATGGCGAGCGCATCGACGTGATACTCAACTACCTGCCGAGGTCCGGCGACAGGGAAGCCTC
>JARRMH010000008.1:0-16764 GCA_037386205.1 Woeseiaceae bacterium
TTCCTGCCTCATGTCGAACTGAAAAGACCCGCGAAACCCATGAAGGCCATCGACAGGACCCCCGCAATGATAAGGTTCATCGCCGTCCCGCGGATCAGCGCCGGGATATCGGACAATTCCGACTCTTCCCGCAGACCCGCCAGCAGTACCAGCGCCAGTGTGAAGCCGAGGCCGGCGCCCAGAGCGTAGACGATACCTTCCCAGAATCCATAGCCGCGGTTGGTCGCGAAGATCGCGAGTCCGAGGATTGCGCAGTTGGTCGTGATCAGCGGCAGGAAGATACCCATGGCCCGGAACAGCGCCGGGCTCAGCTTCTTGATCAGCATCTCGATGAACTGCACGGTGCTGGCGATCACGACGATGAAGCAAATCAGTCTCAGGTACGGCGCGTAGATCAGGATGTAAGTGTTGAGAACCCAGGCGCAGATGGCCGTCACCAGCATGACAAAGGTCGTCGCGAGCCCCAGCCTCGCCGAGGTTTCGAGCGAGTTGGACACGCCGAGGAACGGGCACAGGCCGAGGAAGTACGCCAGGACGAAGTTGTTGACGAGCAACGCGCTGATAAATACCCAGAGGAGGTTTTCCATCAGTGGCCACCTCTCTCCGCCTTGGCGACGTCGGCGAGAAACTCGTCCTTCTTGCGCTGGAACCAGTTGAAGAACAGCAGGATTGCGCCGAGGGTCAGGAAGCCGCCCGGCGGCAGGATCATGATGACCCAGGGCTCGAAGTTATCGCCGAACAGCGATACGCCGAACAGCGAGCCGCTGCCGAGGATCTCGCGAACGGCCCCGAGCGACAACAGGGCGATGACGAAGCCCGTTGCCATGCCGAGAGCATCCATGACGGCAAGTTTGGTCGGGTAGCGGGAGGCGAAGGCTTCCTGCCGGCCGAGAATCAGGCAATTGGCGACGATCAGCGGGATGAAGGCGCCGAGTTCCTTGTGCACCTTGGGGGCGAGCGCCAGCAGCGAATAATCGGCGATCGTGACGAACGTGGCGATGATGATGATGAAACAGGAAATGCGCACCTGTTTCGGTATCAGGTTACGGAAGGTCGAGACGAGAAAACTCGAGCCCATCAGCACGAAGAACGTTGCCCCACCCATCGCAATGGCATTGACCGCAGAATTGGTGACGGCCAGCATCGGGCACATGCCGAGCACCTGGACGAACACCGGATTATCGCGCCAGAGTCCCTTGATGAATTCTTCGTAGGATTGGTTCTTGTTCATGATCCTGCCCCGGCGCTGTCCGAGTTCTGATCCTGCAGCTCAGGTTCGCTTCCTGCGGGTGGCAGCTGGCCGGTCCATGCCGCGTGCGCTTCGTTGATGATGCGCACGATGGCCTTGGACGAGATCGTGGCGCCGGTGATCGCGTCGACCTGGTTGTCAGACGTCTTGGTGCCCTTCTTCACGGCAACGATCTCCGGTTCGATGACCAGCGCCTTGAATTCGTTGACGAAGTCCATGTCCTTGTAAATCTTGTCGCCGAGTCCCGGCGTCTCGCGGCTCTCGAGGACTTCCATCCCGACGACGAGTTCCTCGCCTGGCTGGTAGCCATACAGGAGCGCAATCGTGTCCTGGAATCCGGGGCCGGCAGCCGGCACGGCATAGCCGACGAACCCGCCCTGGTCGTCATATCCGCCGTAGACGACCGGCTCGTCCTTGTCGGGTTCGGGCACGACGACGAGTTCGCTGTCGCGGAAAACGAGCGCCTGCATCTGCGTCACTCCCGGCAAAACCTTGAACACTGCTTCGCGCAGTTCGCGGGCCTTGTTCGCCGTGATCGTCGGCAAAGTGGTTTCGTAGATGCCGATGATGGCGACGCCCGACAACAGGCCCGCAATCGCGAGCGTCAGTACGAGTCGCAACGAACTCGGTGCCCGGTCCTGCGCGGGCGCATTCATGGCGAGCCCCTCTGTCGCCCGAATACGCGCGGCTGCGTGTAACGGTCGATCAGCGGCGTTGCGGCGTTCATGAGCAGGATCGCGTACATCACGCCCTCGGGCAGGCCGCCGAATACGCGGATCAGGATGACCAGCACACCGATGCCGATACCGAAGATCCAGGCACCCTTCGGCGTGATGGGAGATGTCACCGGGTCCGTGGCCATGTAGATCGCGCCGAGCAGCAGGCCGCCCGAGAAGACCGAGAACAGCGGATCCGGGAAGCGCGCGGCGTCGAAGAGCGTGAGCACGCCGGAGAAGATCACGACGGTCAGCAGGATGCTGACCGGGATGCGCCAGTCGAGGTCGCGCCGCAACCACAGGTAGACGCCGCCGAGCAGCAACAGCACGCCGCTGGTTTCCCCGAGCGAGCCGCCGATCTTGCCGAACGCGAGTTCCAGCAGCGGGGTTGTTTCCTGCTGAAACTTGAGCAGCCCGAGCGGTGTCGCGGCCGTAACGCCGTCGACCTGGACCTGCATGAACGGCCAGGCGAGATTCCCCGGGTAGATATCGAAAAAGCTCTCCGGCGTGGCCGGTACCCACGTGGTCATCGCGATCGGAAACGTGGCCTGCAGGAAAGCACGGCCGAGCAGCGCGGGGTTGAACAGGTTATGCCCGATGCCGCCCCAGATGACCTTGCCGAGACTGACACCGACAAATCCGCCGAGGAAAGCCATCCACATCGGGAGGCCCCGATCACCAGCACGGCGCTGAAGCCGAAGAACCAGAGCGCGGCGCCGGTCGCGGGCAGCAATGCATAGACGACGTCGCGCATCGTCTTCGGCGTCGTCATATCCTGGCGCAGCAACGGCGCGTGGAACAGCAGGAGTTTGGGGTCCTTGTGCTTCACTCCTCGGTGTCCTTGCGGTGCGTCAGGTCGTCCTTGGCCGTGCGGATCAGCTGGACGATAGGAATATTCGACGGGCAGGAAAACGTGCAACAACCGCACTCCACGCAGTCGAAAACGTGGTGCTCTTTCATCTCGTCGTACATGCGCGCCTTCGACAGGCGGGCAAGGCGCGAGGGGTTCAGGAAGTACGGACAGGCTTCCACGCAGCGACCGCAGCGGATGCACGGGTATTCGGTCCGCCGCGACGTCTCGTTCTCCGTGAATACGAGGATTCCGGAGCATCCCTTGAGGACCGGCACGTCGAGGCTGGCCACGGGCCGCCCCATCATCGGGCCGCCCATGATGATTTCCCGCGTCCCGGGCTTCAGTCCGCCACAGAACTTGAGGACGTCGCGGACCGGGGTGCCGAGCGGTACGATGAGATTGGCGGGGTAGGTGACGCCGGGCCCGGCGACCGTGACGACCCGCTCGATCAGTGGCATCCCGCGCAGCACGTAGTCGGCAATGGCGACGATCGTACCCACGTTGTTGACTTTGACGCCGACATCGCGGGGCAACTGGCCGGCCGGCACCTCGACACCTAACACGCTGCGGATCATCATCTTCTCCGCACCCTGCGGATACTTGACTTCGAGCGGCACGACCCGGACGGGTTGCCCGGACGGTATGCTGCGGCTGACGGTTTCGATCGCCTCCGGCTTGTTCTTCTCGATGCCGATGACGGTCTCTTCAGCGCCCAGCTTGCGGCGCACGATCTCGGCACCTTCGATCAACGCCTCCGGCCGCTCGACCATGAGGCGATGATCGTTGGTGAGAAACGGTTCGCATTCGGCGCCGTTGACCAGGAGTTGTCGTATCCGCACCCCGTCAGGTACCGACAGTTTCACATGCGACGGAAAGGCGGCACCGCCCATGCCGACAATGCCGGCTGACTGGACGGTCGCGATGAAATCCTCTAGCGACAGGGCCTCCCAGTCGACCGGCGGCACGGGGTCGACGACCTGGGTGGCGAACGGGTCTGCTTCGATGCCGATCCCCGGGGCGAAGCGGCCATCGACGTTGCGGAAGTCGCCGATACGCGTCACCGTGCCCGTGACCGGGCTGTGCAGGGCAGTCGAGACGAATCCGCCCGGTTTCGCGATCGTCTGGCCGCGCATGACGCGTTCGCCCTCGGTGACGATGGACTGCGCCGGTACGCCGATATGCTGGCCGAGCGGCATCACGTAATGCTTGCCGAAGGGCACACGCTGGATCGTCAGATCCTCGGTCTGCTCCTTGTGGTGGGCCGGGTGGACTCCGTGTTCGAAGCTGCGGCGCAAGAGACGAAGCGGCTTCATCGGCTATCCTCGCTGCCGGGTTGCCAGCTCGAGCAGCCGGCTGCGCAGCTGCTTCGCGATCTCGGCCTGCGTCTTCTGGCGGATCTCCTCGATCTCGGCTGCCGCAGACTTTTTCTGTTCCTCGAGTTCTGCCTGGTGCTGCGCCGCCACCTCGGCACGAATTTCGGATTCGAGCTTTGCCGTGAACGGCGTGACGATGCCGGCGAGTTCCTGCAGCGTTCGCCAGCGGTCCAGGCATTCGCGCGTCGCGTGCAGCATGCCCGCGGACAGGCCGTACCGCTGCTCCTCGTCACCTTCGCCCGACGCGACATACGGCGTCTTGCCCCTGCGACCGGCAGCGTCCATCGCGAGCCATTCGTCGAGTGGGACGGGGCCGGAAGCCGATGCCGCCAGCGGTTCGAAATGGGACGCGAAACGCGCCTGCCCCAGCGCCCAGTGTGCCGGCGTATCGGCAACGCCCCCTGCGCTGTCGAGCAGCGCAGCACGGTCGCTATTGCCGTCGAGACTGATCCTGGAACCGAACACTCCCGCCGCCCGCGGATCGTAACGAAACAGCGGCAGAACGCGGGCGCGAACGGCCCTTCGTGCCTGTTCGATCGCCTGTTTGGACGCGAAACCGTCGCGCGAGGGGCTCGGTGCGTACACCTGGATCAGGGCCGGGCCGTCGAATTCGAGTGCCTGCAGCACGCTGGTGCCGAAATGCCCGGCGTCCGCGACGGACGTCTGGGCGATGAACGCATTTCGCTGCGCGAGCGCCAGCATGCCGATACCGCCCCGCGGGTCGTTGACCGCGACCTCATCGAGACCGAGATCCAGGGAACTCAGGATGAGCACCTTCACCGGCAGACGCGAATTGAGCAGCCACATGAGCTGCGAGAGTCCGCGGGCGGCCAGCATCTCGTCGCTGCCGACCAGGATCAGGGGCGGAGAAAGCGCGAGTTCCTCTTTGTCGAGGTCATGCCAGCGCAGCGCCTTGAGTTCATCCCGCTTCCAGTCGAGGCCGTCCGGCCGGTCGATCTCGAGCCGCGCGAGGCGCAGCAGCCGGACCACTTCGGTCGTTGCCTCCAAGTGGCCCTCGACGAGTCCGGCGGACAGCTGCGTGGCGTCGCCGCTCATGTCGACGACGACCGGGGCCTGGAACGGGTTGCGCGGGAACCCGCCGGCCCAGGCTGCGGTTCGGCCGCCGGCTATCGTCAGCCCGTAGCGCGCGCGACCGAGGCCGTGCTCGCCCGCCACGAGCGCGTGCCGGGCCTCGCCGAGCCGGTTGGCGACGTCGATGAGACGCCTCAGATAGCGCGTATCGATCGAATGATCGTCATCCCCGCCCGTCACGTTCGCGGACAGCGTCTTGAGATCGATCCGCGGGCTCGTCGTCGCTGCGAGCTGGTCGGCGACCGCGTCGAGGTCCGCCTCGGGCAGGGCTCCCGAGAGAGTTTCATGTATCAGGGCGCGTATCTCATTGCCGGTCTGCGCGAGAGTCTCCGCCATGCGCTGGACGATCGGTTGTTCGTGATATTCGGTTGCTGCGAGAAGCAGCCGCGTAGCAAGCTTCTCCCCCGAGCCCGCTTCGGCGTGGTCGCCGCCGGCCAGCGCGAACTGGCAATAACGGGACAGCAGCAGGGCCGCCGTGGGACCGGGTACATCGCCTGCGGCGGCGTTGTCGATCGAGGTTCCGGGCGTATCGGGCGTGGCCGACCAGGTTTCCCAGGTGCGGTGTGCAGCCTCGCGCGACGCATCATCCAGCGGCCGCGAAACGAGCGCCCCGGGCTCGCAGCTCGCGACGCAAATCCCGCAGGTCTTGCAGGCTTCCGGGTTGATCGCGATCGACAACAGCTCGGCACTGTCTTTCTGGCGGGCCTCGGCGTCGATGAAAAACGGCTCGGTCACCGCGACGGGCAGGTTTCCGAATTCCGCCACGATCTGGCCGACACCTTCCTCGATCGCCTGTTTGCGCTCCTCCGGCAGCGGCGCCTTCTCGTTCAACCAGGAGAAAGCGTCCTCGAGCATGGGGCCAAAGGTCGCGGCGCGATCGCCGTTCTTCTTGTTGCTGGCGATGATGCGCGTGGCGAGCTTGGACGCAACCTGGCGGACCGGTTCGGCGCCGGTCGTGCGAATGCCGGCGTCGAGCAGCGCCGCAGGCCCCACGGCGGCGACGCCGATGGCGCTGTCGGGGCAGCGCGTCCAGCAATGTCCGCAGCCCGTGCAGAGTGTCGGGTCAAAAACGGGCAGGGACGTCCGCGTCCGGCCGAGGTCGGTAAACGTGGAGCTGAGCGACGGCATGGTGCCCGTGGCGAGGTACGGGTCCGCGGTCAGACGGTCGGCCCGGCCGTCGCGATACAGCACGCCGGTCTGGTCCCAGAAACGCGGCAGGCTGGCGAGGTGATCGTCGTTGCGGCCGAGCTCGCGCACTGCAATCGGCACGGATTCCCGCCACGCGTCGTTGTCCGCGCCGGTATCTTCCGCGGGCGCCTCGGTCAGTCCCTCGAAGCCGGTCTCGAACGCCGCGATCAGCCGGTCGCGATCCTCGTCGCCACCGGACTCGAGCATGTCACGGCGTGTCCCGCCGGCGCGGCGCGCCGTCGCGTCGATTCTTCCCAATCGTCCGAGTGCGCCGAAGAGGCCGCCGAGCAGGAACTCGAATGCGAGCGCTTCGTCGTCGACCGGGATGCCGAACGTCGTTTCGTCCGGGTAGAGCGTCACGGTGTGCCGCTCGGTGTCGAGCACCAGGTCGGCCTGCAGCCCGTCGCCGGGGTCGAGCAGGGAATCGTCGCCGCACACCAGCCAGTCCGTGCGCGGCTCGGTCGTGCCCGGCCACGCAACGGCCGGGCGGCTGCGAACGCGGCCGCCGTTCAGCCTGTGCATCAGGGCACCCGCGACGCCAGCGAGTCGCGTTTCGCCACCGCGATGGCGTATTGCAACCACGGCGGTGCCGGCACCCTCGATCGGCAGCGGTCCGTCCTGCGTCCGGATGCCGCGCCCGGCAGCCTGCGGGTAGGCGCGCCGCAGCGCATCGAGCATCACTTCGCGTTTCGGTTCGGTGGTTGCCTGGTCGTCGAACGCGATGCCGAGATAGACGGGATGCCCGGCTGCAGCGCCCGCCCCGGTGCAGAGGGCCACGATGTCCGCGATGCGCAACGGAGCGCCGCCAACGCCACAGACGACCGACTGGCAGGAAGGTGCTTTCTCGCGCCCGCCGAGACTCGCTCGAACCTCGCGCGTCAGCGGCGGGTCGCCGGACAGGGCCGAGTCGCAGCGTTCGAGGACGAGCACCCGTTCCGCGCCGGCAAGCGCGTCGGCGACGGCCGCTGCCGGGAACGGTCTGAGCGTCTGAACGCCAACGACACCGATGCGGGTCTTGTGCGTCTTGCGCAGCGTATCGGCCGCCGCGGAGGCGATCTCGACGCTGGCGCCCTGGGCCACCAGGATTGTTTTCGCCTTCCCTGTCCGATGCATGGACAGGCGCCCGTACTCCCGACCCGTCCGGCGAGCAAAATCCTCGCATGCCCGCGCGAGCGATTCTTCGACGAAGTCGTCGAAAAAGACGCGGTCGGCGGATGCGCCGAGGGCGAAACTTGCCGCGTCGAAGACGGCCCCGTTCAGCATGGGCTCGTCGAGATTGTGCCAGGCAGGCAGTCGGTGGCGCGTTTCTCCGAACAGCAGCTTCTGGGCCGGCGTCGGCACGTCGATCTTTTCGCGTGCGGGCCCCAGGAATCCGCCCGCCTGAGCCGGCGATAACAGGCGCACGTCCTGCGCGGCCAGCGACGTTTCCGTGCCGTCCATGACAACGACGCCGGGCGCGAGGGCCTCTTCGGCGACGCGGCGGGCGATGAACGTGAAGTCGACAGCCTGCTGGACGTTTTCTGCAACGAGGACGAAGCAGCCGGAGTCCGCGCACAGGTGCACCGTATCGTGTCCGCTGCCGGACGCGCTGCCGTGCGCAGTGGCTGCCCGGGAGGCCAGGTGCAGGACGAACGGTGCGTGTTTGCCGGCAGCGGACAGCAGCAAGTCGGTGGCTGCCGCCATATCCGGGCCGGACAGAAACGCAGTCGCTCGCCGCCCCGACAGTGCGAGCCCGGTCGCAGCCGCGACGACCCCGCGAGGTCCCTCCGCCGTGTCGGCCATCAGCGTCTCGCCGAACAGGTTGGTGCCGCCGCGCCGGAGCTCGCGGAGCCAGACGACATCCGCGTCGCCCGCCGGGGCCGAACCTCCGAGGACCGCGTGGTTCGCGATCGACGCCTCCGACAGGGCCACGGCCGTATTGCCGTCGAGGACCGTATCGAGTCCCTGTTCGCGAATGTCCGAGCCCGCCGGCGCCCCGAACGCCCTGCGGTACCACTCGATCGCGAGATTGCGTATGCCGTTCATCGGCTGGCCTCCGACTGAATTGCTTCCTGGTCCTCGAATTGCTCGCGTTCCAGCCAGACAATCGCGCTGGTCGGGCAGCGGAACACGGCTTCCGGCCTGGCCGGGCCACCGGCCGAGTAATCCACGACCGGCAGGTTGCCTTCCATCCGAATGAGCCCGGGTGCGGCGTCGGCGGCACAGCGTCCGCAGGCATCGCAGGCGACGCTGCAAAGCTGGGTCGCTGCCTCACCCGCGAGCGGGATGTTGCACTGCACGAACAGGTTCTGCCTGAGCGGGGTGAGTACGAACAGGTCCCGCGGGCACGCCGCCTGGCAGTCGGGACAGGCCGTGCACTTGTCCGGGTCTACCTGGGGGAGGCCGTTCGGGTTCATGTGGATGGCATCGAACGTACAGGCGCGCTCGCAGTCGCCAAGCCCGAGGCAGCCCCAGGCGCAGCCCTTGCCGCCACCTGAGACCACGGCCGCCGCGCGGCAGCCGTCGAATCCCTGGTAGTCGGCGATCTGATGCGCCTGCCGTGTTCCGCCGGAACACTTGAGGCGCGCAACGAGTTTCTCGCCGCGCCCTGCGTCCACCTGCAGATAATCGGCGATCTCGGCAAGCGCATCGTCGGTGCTGACCGTGCATTTGCCGGGCTCGATTTCGCCCGCGACCAGTTTTTCGGCGAAGGCCAGGCAGCCGGGCTGCCCGCAGGCGCCGCAGTTGGTGCCGGGCAAAAGCTCGTTGGTCGCCTCGATCCTGGGGTCTTCCTCGACTTTCAGGAACCGCTGCGCAATGGCGAGGATCGTGCCGAAAAACAGGCCGATCCCGGTCATGATCGCCGGCGCTGTCAGCAGGTTGCTCATCAGTTGAACGGCGCGGCCCGCGCCATCAGTTCATCGAGGCCCGGCTCGTTGGGGTCGAGCGGTTTGCCCGGGTGAATGCACTTGGCCGGGCAGGTCTCGGCGGCTTCGACGAGTTCCGCGTAGGTGCCGGCACGCGGATCCTTGAGGATCGCCTGCTTGTCGGCGTTGTAGGCGAACATCATCTTGTTGATGCTGATGCAGTCGTCGCAGGTCGTGCAGGCGGCCGTGTCGAGCCAGGGCTCGTCGAAGCTCAACTCCTCGTCTTCGGGCTCTGGCTCTGGCTCTGGCTCGGCTTCGGCTTCGTCGACAACGGGTTCGTCGTCTGCCACCGCGTCGGTCGTTTCCGCCGCCGGCATCGTTGCGGGCGCGCTGTCACCGATCATGCTGGAGAGGTCGGCACCCATGAGCACGTCGACGAGCTGTCCCATCGCTTCGCCGGCCGCTGCCGAGCGTGCGCTGTCCAGTTCCTCCGCGTGCGCTTTCAGCAATTCCTCGCGCTCGGCCTCGGCCGCCGCGCGCGCATCCTCGAGCACGCGTTCCACCGCCTCCTCGACGTAGAAGTTGTGCACCCCGGCCAGCTCCTGCAGCGTGTGCCAGTAGTTCAGCCGGTCCCGGCAGGCGAAGATCAGCGCGCGCGATACGGCGAGCCGAACCAGCGAGCCGTCTTCATCGATCGCCCAGACGAACGGCACGAGCCGCTCGGCCGCTTCGCTGTCACTGTCGAGATAGTTTGCCACCGGGACCAGGTCGTCCGACTCGTATCCCTTGGGCACCATGCGGAAATGTTCGTGCAGAGCCGGCATCAGCAGCGCGTAGTCCGCGAACGTGAAGGCGAGCGACATCTCCTTGCGTTCGCCGTCGGGATCCTCGTACTCGAGGGATTCGACGGGCCAGTCCTTGTCGGCCTGCGGATTGCCGGCAAAGCTGACGCGTTCGGCCGCGTAGTCACCCGCGTCCGGGTTGACCAGCAGCAACGGGTGCGCCCGGCTTTCGACGGCTGCACTGGCGACGAACCAGGGGTCGAGTATCGGTTGCTCCGACTTCGTCTGCGTGCCCCGGTTTATCAGGTGCAGGCTCGTCCGGTTACTGTCGAGCGCACATTCGAAACCGGCGAGCATGTCGTCATGGCTTGCGGCGGACGTCTGGGCGACGATCGCCTGGCGATGCCCGACACCGAAATAGGCGAGTTCGAACCGGTAGGCATCGAACGGGCCCTCGCCGGGCTGCACGGCCGGGTTATCGTACGCGCGAATCCAGCTGACGATGTGCACGGGCCGGCGCGATCCGAGCAGCCTCGAGAACGAGGGCAGCCCGTCGCCAGCGAGGTGATCGGCCGAGACGATGGCGACCACGGGCGTCACGTGCCGCAGTTCGTCTGCCGAGAACGATTGCCAGTCGAAGCCCGCGAACCAGGAGTCGTGAACAGCCGGGTCGTAGCTGTCTTCTTTCTCGAGCGCCGCCGTTCTGAGGGCGGCGAACAACCCGGCGAAGCGCAGCGCGTCGCGCTCGAAGGTCTCACCGGCCGCGGCGCAGGGATCCGTGCTGTCGATCACGTCGACGGTATCCTCGCGGCCGAACCACGGGTTCGTCACTTTGCCGATGAAGCGGACCAGGACCGGGTCGTCGTCCCAGGCCTGCAACACACCAAGCGCCTGTTCGATGCGCGCGCGCCGTGCTGCGGACATGGCGACCGAACCGTGCGCGCGCTTGTCGAGCATGCTGGACAGCAGGCTCGCGTCCAGTCGTTCAGCCGCGGCGCCGCTCGCTGCGGGACCCGAACGGGCTGCTTCCACCTTGAGCAGGCTTTCCAGTACGCGCTTGCTGTCAGCGATGCGCTTGCGCAGGGCCTCACGGCGCGGCAGACCGTGGCGCCTGATGGCATGCAGCAGCAGGTGCAGGGGCGCATCCGGACCGTAGCCGAGGAACTCGCTGCCCTCGGCAATTGCTGCCCGGAGCGACTCGAGGTCGCTCCGCAGCGTGTCCCGGTTACTCTGCCCGAGGTCGAGGTGCTCCTCGAGCGCTGCTGCGGCCGCCTCGAACGAGGCGGGCGCAGCGACCGGGTCCGGAGCGGTGAGCGCGTTCCTGAGATGGCGTTCCAGCCAGGGCAGGTTGTCCTTGAGGATGCGCGCCTCGTCATCACCGGGGGCGAACGTTGCGATCGATTGCGCGAGGTGCTGCGCCAATGGTGTCGCGAGGGGCGCCTCGTCGGGCGCGTCGTATGGCGCCAGGTAAAGCGGGTACCGGTAGCGAATCGTCGCGGCGTCGCGATAGGGGTTCAACAGTGCCGGCAGTACCGCGCCCTCCGGTCGCCGCGTGGCCTGCGCCGCCGCCGGCTCGCCGTAATGGAACCGCCGCAGCGTATCGATGTAGTCGGCCCCCACCTCTGGTGATCTGTCCGTAACAGTGCTCATCGTTGCCTCGCTCAGATAGCGAAGTGGTCGAGCGCCTGGTTCATTCCAGCCAGGCGTTCCGCGGCGCTCATCTCGAGGCCGGCAGCCGATATGTCGTCATAGCGCGGCGCATCCGGATTCCGGTACAGGATGCCGAGCGGCAGCACCGAGGTGTCGGCAGCGATCGTCAGTGCCGCGGCCAGGTCGGTCGGGTCGTGTTCGGCGTGGTTCGGAAACAGCTTCTTCACCGAATCGTCGACCTGCACGCCTTTCTCATGCGTCAGGAGCTGCATGCGCGCCGGCTCTTCCTGCAGCGTTTTGCCGATGGCTTCGACATAGACCGGGCAGCGCTGGATGATCCGGACGAAACCGGTGCCCTTGTGCTCATGGGCCATCTGGATGACCTGGTGCCGGATCTGCGCGTTCCAGTCCACGATCTGTGCCACGAACGAGACGTTGGTCACGCCGAGCGTGACGGTCAACGGATTGAGCGGCGGCAGCAGCGAACCCGATGGGTGCGTGTTGGTCGGCACATCGACGGGCGTCGTCGGCGACGTCTGCTTCTTGGTCAGGCCATAGATGCCGTTGTCGAAGACCAGCATCGTCAGGTCCATGTTGTAACGCATCGCATGGACCCAGTGCGCGGCGCCGATCGAGAAACAATCGCCGTCGCCCGTCGCGACCCAGATATCGAGATCCGGACGCCGCGACTTGATCCCGCAGGCGACCGGCAGAGCGCGCCCGTGCAAGCCATGAAAGCCGTAGGTCTTCATGTAATGGGGCAGGCGGCTCGAACAACCGATGCCGGATACGGCCACGGTCTTTTCGGGCTTGACCTGAGAGTCTCGACAGACACGATGGACCGCGGCCAGGATACCGTGGTCGCCGCAGCCCGTGCACCAGCGTGGTTCGGCGCCGCAGTAGTCTTCGAGGGTGAAATAACGATCCTTTACTTCGAGAGACCAGTCACCTTTCAAGCCGAACATCACTTTGCTCCTTCAAGTTTGTCGAGGTGCGCGTCAATAATCTTGCCAATACGTTGCGGCGACAGGGGATGACCCGGCACGGCGGACCAGCAATCGATATCCATCAGCGTGTGCGCGCGCAACAGGTGCGCCAGCTGGGCATAACGACGGGTATCCTTGTTGATCATCGGGGCGTCCGGGTCGTCGCTGTAATTGAGTTCGACCGTCATGACCTTCTTGAAGCCCCGGAAAATGTCCTCGAGCCCCGGCTCGAGCGGCGACAGGAATCGTGGGTGCACCGAAGACACGCTCTTGCCTTCGGCACGCGCGACGTCGACGGCCTCCTCGATGGCGCCCAGCGTCGATCCCCAGCCGACAATCAGCAGATCGCCGGTTGGGTCCCCATGCACCTCGGGCGGCTTCAGAGTGGCCGACAGCGCCGCCAACTTGCGGCTGCGCATGTTCATGCCTTCCTGGTTCGACGCCGTGTCGTAGGCGATCTTGCTTTGGCGATTGTGCGCAAGGCCCGTGAGAATATATTCGCCGCCCTGCATGCCCGGGATCGGTCGCTGCGACAACCCGGTGTTTTCGTCCCAGTCGTACGCGGCGACGTCCTTGTCCCAGGCCGACTGATCGAGCGGTGGCGGAAACCAGTCCTCGGTGACGTCGGGCCGCGGGATCGGCTGCACACCGGTCGCGAGATTCGCGTCGGTCAAAATGATGACCGGTGTACGGAAGGATTCCGCAATCTTGCGCGCCATGCTGACGAACAACAGGCACTCTTCGATCGTGGCGGCCGCAATGACGACCTTGGGTGCGTCACCCTGGGCGCCATACAGGCTCGACAGCAGGTCGCCCTGTTCGATCTTGGTCGGCAGGCCCGTCGAGGGGCCGCCGCGTTGCACGTCGATGATTACCAGTGGAATTTCTGCCATTACGGCAAGCCCGGTCATCTCGGTCTTGAGCGCCATGCCGGGGCCCGACGTAATCGTGCAGGCGGTCTGGCCCGCGTACGACGCGCCGATGGCAAAGCCGATGGCCGCAATTTCGTCCTCGGCCTGGTGCACGAAGCCGCCGGTCAGCTTGAACTCCTCGGCCAGGTAATGGGATGCCGAGGTTGCCGGCGTGATCGGGTACATGGCCACGAGTTCGATCCCGGCCGCCATGACGCCCAGGCCGGCAGCCTGGTTGCCGTTGACGACGATTGCCTTCTCCAGCCGTTTGTCGTCAGCGGGCGGAATATCGAAGTGGTATTCGATGTTGTCCCGGGCGAACGCGTAGCCGGCGTCGAACAGTTCGTGATTGATACCGATGACCTTGTCGCCTTTCTTGCGGAACGTCTTGGCGATTTCTTCCTTGGCCTTGTCGGCGTCGCGGTTGTAGATGTGGCAGATCATGCCGAGCACGAACATGTTCTTGCCCTTGCGCGGATCCTTGACCAGCTTGAGGCATTCCTGCTGGATCGGCAGTTCGTGGACGACGAGGCCCTGTGCATAAAAGTCCTGCAGGGCGGCCTGGTACTGTTCGCGAATCTTCTCGTCGGCATCGTCGGCCCACATGTTCTCGAGCAGCACGACCGTGCCCTTCTTGTACGCGCCGTTCGCGATGCGTGAATACAGCACCTGCTCGTTGAAGGCGACGACGAGGTCGGCCTGGTCGCCCATGTTGGTGATGTACTTGGAACCGAGGCGAACGCGGATGCCGCTCGCGCCCTGCCGTTCACGGGCGGGAGGCTGGATTTCCGCCGGGATGATCTCGACGGTCCATACCCCGTTGCCCATCTTGCCGCTGACGAGGCCCAGGATCTGGCCGCACTTCTGTGCGCCCTCGCCGGAGTCACTCACGATCTCGACGATGTGCTCCCCGATCTGCCGTGGCTCGCTGGACGAGCGAACCTTGTCGTCGTCGGCGGACGTTGCGACGGCTGCCGCCCCCGAGGCCGACGACGCGTGTGCCGCCTTGACCTTGTCGATTCGATCGCGGAATTCGTCGACGGCCTCCCAGCGCGCCTCGCGTGCCTTTTCCAGGTCGTGCGTGTGCAACGAACGACGCAGATCGTAGCCGAGTTTGTCCCGCAACTTGCGCGGAACCGCGACCTTTACCCACCATGTCCTGTCGCGTTTGAATAAATACCGGGTGTCTTCCGAAAAGTGTGTGCCTGACATGCCTGACTCCCATCGCCGGCTGTAGCGAAGAAACGTGTACCTTCAGGAGGAATGGGGGCGGTTATCACACGGGGCGGCCGAGACCGTCAATCAGTATAAACGCCGATGCCGATGGGCATTTGTCGCCGCAATAAGCACCTGATTGGTCGATTCTTTTCGTGGCCCGCATTTGTACCTTCCTCGCGCGCCCAATAACCCGCCCGGAATCGGGGCAGTCGTATTTTTACCTATCGACGAAGGTTTCTATATTAGCTATAGGTAATATAAACAACGGGCTGCCAACTGGTTTGACCGTTTTGCGCAGGAGATTGGGATGAAATTCGGGACGCGCTGGCCTCCGGTGCCGGCAGGAATTCTTATCGGTGTCAGCATGCTGCTCGCCTGGCTCGTGGCGGGGCGGGGTGTCGGTGCCAGTGGCGGGATGACGCGGTTCGTCGCGTGGGTGCAGCATGGCCTGTTCCCGGTCGCCACCGAGGAGAGCGCCTACTTCGGCCGATACTTCGCCGATGGCGCCCACCCTCTGTATGACTACGTCGTGTTCTTGCTCGTGGGTCTGTTAATCGGGGCTTTCGTCGCCGCATGGCGGGCCGGTGAGTTTCGTTTCGAGGTGCTGCGCGGCCCTCGCAGTGGCGTGGCCTTTCGGTTGTCGCTTGCGATGGCAGGTGGTGTCCTGTCGGGCTTTGCCGCGCGTCTCGCACGCGGATGCACGAGCGGCCAGGGCCTGGTCGGCGGGGCCGAGTTGTCGGTCGGTGCCTGGGTATTCCTTCTGTGCATTTTTGCCGGGGGCTGGATGGTCGCCTGGTTTGTGAGAAAACAATGGATCTGACGTTTCCACTCGCCAAGGCCGGTGTCATCAGCGAAGCATTGAATCTGTGGCTGGCGATACCGATCGGTTTTATTTTCGGTTTTGCGCTGTTTCACGCCGGATTCACCGACAGCCGACGCATTGCCTGGGCGTTCTATTTCAAGGATGTCGGGGTTCCTGTGGTCATGTTCTCGGCAATCGTTACCGGGATGCTCGGCCTGTGGGGCCTGAGCCTGATCGGCGTGCTCGACATCTCAGAGGTCTACATGCTGCCGACGTTCCTGCTGCCGATGGCTGTGGGCGGTCTGCTGTTCGGCGTCGGCATGGTGCTCGGTGGTTACTGTCCAGGCACGGCCGCGGCTGCCGTGGCGACGGGCAAGATCGACGGCATGATCTTCATCGTCGGCTTTCTTGTCGGCAGCCTTGTCTTCGGCGACCTGTTTCCGGTTTGGGGAGACTTTTACAACAGCGACTACATGGGCGCGTTCCGGCTCGACCAGTGGCTCGGGGTCGACCTGGGCCTGGCCGTTCTCATCGTCGTCATCATCGCGGTCGCTGGTACGCTCGCAATGCGTTTCGTGCAAAACAAATTCTGGCCGACCGGCGAAGTAGACCCCCAGCGCGAGTCGGTCGTCAGGCTGCAAGGCAAACTTATCGGTGTCGCACTGCTGATCGCAATGATCTTTGCTTTTTTCCCGACTGAGTCGTTCATCGATGACGTCGAAGAGACGCCCTGGTACATCATTCCCCGAGCGGATGCGGTGGCAATCCCATGAAACGACGCGAATTCATCAAGCTTTCGAGCCTGCTCGGTGCGAGCGCCAGCGTGTCGCCCGCTTTCCTGCTCGGCGGCTGCGCGGCCAAGCCCCTGCCCGGTACAGGCAACGTCACGTCGACGCCCACCATCTGCGATATGTGCTTCTGGAAGTGCGCCGGCCACGTCCACAAAGAGGACGGGGAACTGTGGAAGATCACTGGCAATCATGACGACCTGCACAGCGGTGGACGGCTGTGCACGCGCGGCACGGGCGGACCCGGCGCCTACCTCGATCCCGATCGCCTGAAACAGCCGCTGCTGCGGGTCACGGTCGACGGCCGCGA
>JARRMH010000009.1:0-21492 GCA_037386205.1 Woeseiaceae bacterium
GTGCATGAACTGCGTGCCGCTGACGGTGACGAACTCGGCCGGTGTGCGCACGTTCGACGGCGGTGACTCCCCCGACTCGTTGATCGCGATGACACGGTAATCGTAGGGGCCCTCGTCGGCGTCCCTGTCGACGAACAGCGTGTCGCTGCGCGGATCGAAACGATTGGCGCCGTCAGAGACTTTGTCGGCGATCACCTCCCAGTCATCCAACCCGTGTGTCGAGCGCTCGATGCGATAGCTGCGCGCCACCGGGGCACCCAGCCATCGCAACACGTGATCGTCTCCGATCGGCCGCAGTTGCGGTGCCTCCGGTCTGGGCAACGGCAGCGGCCTGTCACTGCCCTGCATGCGCGCCTGCGCCTGGCGCACGGCGTCAACGACAGCGACTTCCTCGAAGGCGTCGTTCTCGACAAAGCCGGGCAGATGGTAGCGGTAATAGTCGCTTCTGCCTTCGCGATGCCAGTAGTGGCCGCCCTCGTGGCGCCGGCCGCGGAATCCCCAGACGAGGGCGCCGGCTGCACGGGCACCGTCCACCTCGGTGTTCACGGCGGCCTGCAACACCGCACGAATTTGCTCGACCGGCACCAGGCCGAACTCACCGATGAAATAGGCTTTCCTGCCGCCGATGAACTCGAGATTCGCGCGCACTGACGCGGCATTCAGGTTGCCGTTCACAGCGTAGAAATGATTGTTGATGATATCGACGTTCGGATCCTCCAGGGAGGACTCGAGCAGCTCGAGATAGTTGCCGTCGACGACGAGCTGGTCCGGCGCCAGCGCCTTGATATGCGCCGCGGTCCTGCGCACGAATTCGGGCGTGCTGAGCTTGAGCTCGTTACCCGTCTCCCAGGCCATGATGGCTTTTTCGTCGAAATAGTGGCGCCCTGTAATCGTATTGCGGCGCGTGATCAGCTGCCGGATCACATCGAGGTACGCGGCATAGGTCAGGCTCTCCGTATCGTAGAAGTCGTCCTCGGACTCGCCGTAAAAAGCGGCCAGCTGTTTGCGACCACCCCACCATTCCCAGTGATCGATGAACGGCAGGATCAGCCGCAGGCCGTGTTCGTCGGCGAGGGCGATCATGCGATCGTAGATACGCATGGCTTCCTCGTTGAGACGCGGCATGCCCCCGGGCTCGGCCGGCGCCAGCACGTGCGTTTCCCGGCCGCAGGGCGCGTCGTCTTCCTGCTCGACCGACAAGGTATAAATGCGCGTGGCCGTGTGGCCGGTGCGCACCAGCGACTTGATCCAGTTTTCCTGCTCGTCGGCGGTCGGCCATTTGAAGTACTGTCCCCAGCCTCGCCTGTCGTGCGGACAGGTGCCGCGCACATCGTCCTCGATGCGGTGCAGCTCCGTTGCGTGCAGACCGATGAAGCGAAGTTCGTCGTCGCCATCGAGCAGCCGGTGACCGTCTCTCTTAATGAAGTGCTCGAATGCGGCGGCGGGCAGCGCAGCCGCAAGCAGGACGACACAAGACAGCACGCGGATGGCAAATGGCGTCATTCTTCAGCCCCGTTCATCGAGAAAGGCGGCAATCCAGAACAACGGTGCGTTCCAGTTGATCGCGACCTCGTTAAGCGAGTAAGCGAACACGTGGTCCCGGTAACAGGTCTGGGGCGCGCAATCGGCGCGAATCTCTGCGGCGATGCTGTCCTGGGCCGGATCACTGAAATTGGGACCGCCTGCAAGCGCGCCTGGCGGTGGATGCGGGTACGCGGGGTCCGCCTGGTGGGCCCAGAAGCGATGGTGCGGATTCATCATCGGATTCTCCCCGTGCCCCGAGACGTAGGACTTGTTGTTGGGATTGCGGCCAAGGAGATAGTCCATCGCGTCGACCACGCCCTGTCGGTAGCGCTCCTCGCCACTGGCATCGAATGCGTGCGCGAGCACCAGGCCTGTATTGGCGAAGGCCGAGTTCGAGCCCCAGCGATACGGGCCGCCGAACGGTATGCGGTAGCCCTCGCTCGTCGTCAGCGCGAGCAATTCGTCGGCGTGTTCGAGCAGGTTGTCTGTCAGCGTGGACCGCTCGAGCGCGGTCAATCGTTGCGGCGCTCGCTGCAGCGACAGGTTGCCGAGCGAGGCCGTAGCCGTATACCCGACGTGTCGCGGCGCCGCGAGGAAGTGGCTCGACGCACGCATCGCCTCGGCATACCGGGCATCACCCGTCGTGATGAAGAGCTCGGTCGCGGCCCAGTAGAATTCGTCATCGAGCGAGGAGTCGCCATACAGACCGCCGCCGTCCATGACGTTGTAGGCCAGCACATCCGGCACGCGTTCCGCCGCAGCGTACGCGCGCTGCGCCGCTGCCAGGCAGCGATCGGCAAACGGCGGGTCGATGCCATCCCACAGCCTCGCGCACTGCGCCGCGACCGCTGCGAGGTCGAGGGTCGCGGCCGTCGACGGGTAGGACAGGTAGCGCTCGGCCGGATCGAGGTGGGGCGCCTGCGGCACACCGGTCCAGTACTCGTCATGAATCTTGTGGTGGACCATGCCGGACGCATCGACCGTGTCGAACACCAGCGCATCCTGGTTGCCGTACTGGTCACCGCGCGGGAGCGACAACTCCGTCCCGTCGGGTACCTGCATGGCCAGCATGAACTCGAGGTTGTAGCGCGCTTCGTCGAGCAGGTCGGGCTGACCGTTTGCATTTTCCGGGATCGCAACCGCACCGTCCGCAACGGTGGCTGCTGCTTCGGCGTGCGTCAGGCTGCGCTCGTAGTAGTTGAGCAGCGTCCACACCGAGATGCCGCTATTGACGACGTACTTGCCGTGGTCGCCTGCGTCGTACCAGCCGCCCGTCGTATCGAGCGTATACGGACAGCCGCCCCAGTCGTTGCCGCGCGTGTCGACGGGTCCGTAACACTTCGCGGTATCGGAGGGATGCCCGGCCGGCCGCGTCCACTCGTCGCTGCCTGCATAGGGCATATCGATCGGATCGCCGCTGCGCTGCTGGTAAAAGAAGTTGAGGGCGTCGAACTTGAGTTGCGTATACACGTCTGCCGCGATCGTAAACGGCTCACTCTGCACGCCGTCGACTTCGATCACGAAATTCTCACCACTGGACCGGTAGGTCGAGAAGTCGATGCGATGCACCTCCTGGCGCGAGCCACTGTTGTAGCCGAAATGCGTCGTAGAACCTGCCGCGACGGCGGCGCCCGTGTCGTCGTGCAGGGTCCATGAAAGCGGGTCCGGCGCGTCCGACACCACGATCGCAAGCTTGTCGCTATCCGGATGAAAGCCGGCCTGGTTGAGGTGAATGGCCTGTGTTGTTGTCGCCGGAGAAACCGGCGGCGTCACGACCGGGGCAGACGACCCTCCTCCCCCTGCGCAGCCCGTCACCAGGCCCGCGAGGAGCGCAAGGCGCAACCACCGACCCGTCGTGTGCAGCCGGGCTCGTCGTCTCATCGATTTCTCCCGTAGCGATCCTCGTAACGAATAATGTCGTCTTCGGACAACAGGTCCCCGGTCTGCACCTCGATGAACCTGAGCGGCGTATCGCCGATGCTGGCGATGCGGTGCCTGGCACCGACCGGGACGAACGCCGTGTCGCCCGTGCGGCGGACACTGACCGTATTATCGATCGTGACCTCGGCCGCGCCGGCCAGGATGATCCAGTGCTCGGCACGATGTTGGTGTGACTGCAGCGACAGTATCTCCCCCGGATCGACAACGATTTCCTTGACCACGAAACCGTCGCCCGCGGCCAGCACGTCCCACCGTCCCCAGGGCCGTACGTCGGCGGCGCCGGTCGCGTACTCGTTGATCTTTTTCATCGGTCTCGCGCAGACGTTTGGTGCGTGACTTTGGTATCGCTAACATTGTAAGGTCTGCGGATGCGCCCTCACAAGCCGAGGCCGGGTTTCGCCACCAACGCGCTCGCCGCAGCGATCGTCCTCGGCGCATGGTCCGCCGTCGCCGTCGCCGACCTTCGGCTGAACGAGCGCGGTTACTTCGAGTCGCCGGGACTCGACGTCATCGTGTTCAGCGATATTTACCCCGAGGGCCACCAGACCGGCGTTACCGTGGTCCAGCACGGGGTGCGCGTGGCGGCCAACGGCGACCTGCGACTCGAGGCATCGCCGGGACAATGGTCGCCGGTGCCGCGGGTCGTCGAGCGCCGCGTCGACGAAAAACAACAGACTGTCTCCCAGGCGATGGCCTACCCCGACCCGGAGCGCGACCGGACGGGCTTCAACCCGATCGTCTATCCCGACCTCGACCTTGCCTACGAAGTGCACGTGCGCCCGGCAACGGGCAACGCGTTTCGCATCACGGTCGATCTCGACAAGCCGCTGCCCGAGGACTGGGTCGGCCGGGTCGGCTTCAATTTTGAATTGTTCCCGGGCGACCTGTTCGGCAAGGGCTGGCTTCTCGACGATGCCGCCGGGCACTTCCCGGTGCAGCCGAACGGTCCGGTCGTCGAGGCAGCCGGCGAGTTCATCGCGCTGCCGCTCGCCAGCGGCAGGAAACTCGTGGTCGCGCCGGGACACGACCGGCAGCGACTCAGAATCGAGAGCCTGAACGGCGACCTCGAGCTGCTGGACGGACGTGCGAATCACAACAACGGCTGGTACATCGTGCGGTCGCTGGTCCCGGCCGGCGCCACGAACGGAGCAGTCGAATGGATCGTCACGCCGAACGTCGTGCCCGGCTGGCAGTACGCTCCGGTCGTCCAGGTATCGCAGCTTGGCTACGCCACCTCGCAGCCCAAACGTGCCGTGATCGAGCAGGATCGCCACGATCGGTCGCGGGACACGGCGCGGTTGCTGAAACTCACTCCCGACGGTCCCCGCGAGATCCTCAGCGGCCAGCCCGACCATTGGGCCGGGGACTTCCTGCGCTACCACTACCTGACCTGGGACTTCTCGAATGTCACCGAGCCCGGCCTGTACGTGATCGATTATCGGGGCGTGCGCTCGCACGCGTTTCGCATCGGCGACGACGTGTATGCTCGCCATGCCTGGCAGCCCGTGCTCGAGTACTACCTGCCGGTCCAGATGTGCCACATGCGCGTCAACGAGAAGTACCGTGTGTGGCATGGTCTCGACCACCTCGACGACGCGCGCATGGCGCCGGTCGATCTCAATCACTTCGACGGCTACTCGCAGGGACCGTCGACACTGACAAAATACGCGCCGCTCGATCCGGTTCCGGGACTCGACCGCGGCGGCTGGCACGATGCCGGCGACTACGACCTGCGCGTCGAGTCGCAGATCGGCACGATCTGGCTGCTGGCTCAGGCCATCGAGGAATTCGGCATCGATTTTGACACGACGCGCATCGATCAGGATCAGCGACTGGTCGAGATTCACGAACCGGACGGCGTACCGGATGCGCACCAGCAGATCGAACACGGCCTGTTGTCGGTGCTGGGCGCTTACGATGCGCTGGGCCGCCTGTATCGCGGCATCATCGTGCCGACGAAACGCCAGTACGTCCTGCTCGGCGACGGGTCGGTACAGACCGATAATCAACGCGGCAACGATGACGATCGCTGGGTGTTCACCGAGCAGAACCCGGACCGCGAGCTCTACGTTGCGGCAGGCCTGGCCGCCGCGGGACGCGTCCTGCGGGATTACGACAAGAATCTCGCAGCGCATTCAATCGAGGTGGCTGCACGGCTGTACGCGGATGCGTATTCCGGCGCAGAGCGCGATGCGATGCGCGTGTTCGCCGCTGCCGAGCTCGCCCAGGCGACACGCGAGGATCGCTACCTCGATGACCTCGTGAAGCTGCGGGACGCCGTAACCGGCAGCATTGGCGAGACCGGATGGGCGCTGGCGAAGGCGATGCCGCTCATCGACGATCGCGAGTTCGTCGAGGCCGTCGCGGCGGCCGTCGAGACGTTCCAGCAGGACCTCGCCCGGCGGGCAAGCGAAACCCCGTACGGCGTTCCCTACCGCCCCCACATCTGGGGGGCCGGCTGGGGCATCCAGGAGTTCGGCGTGCGGCAGTACTTTTTCAACAAGGCCTGGCCCGATGCGTCGCCGCCCGATTTCTATCTCGATGCACTCAATTTCGTGCTCGGCGTGCACCCGGGGGAGAACACGATGTCATTTGCATCGGGTGTGGGTGCCCACTCCGCGCTCGTTGCTTACGGCGTCAATCGCGCCGACTGGTCGTTCATCCCGGGTGGCGTCATCTCGGGCACGGCCCTGATCCGTCCGGATCTGCCGGAACTCAAGATCTGGCCGTTCTTCTGGAACCAGACGGAGTATGTTATGGGTGGCGGCAGCACCAACTACATGTTCCTGGTACTGGCTGCCGATCGGCTTTTCAATGCGAGGCCCGAACGATGAACGACAAGAAGACAACCACGCGCCGCAGCGTACTCAAGTCGACGGGCGGCATCGCGCTGACGGCAGCGCTCACACCGATAACAACGGCAGGAGCTAGCATGCAAGGGAAACAGACAGCCAACACGCTTCGCTGGGGCGTCATCGGCACAGGCGGTATCGCCAACCAGATGGCGCCGATGATCAAGCTGGCCGACAACGCGGAACTGGCGGCCGTGTCCAGCCGGCGCATGGAAACGGCGCAGGAATACGCAAACGAGCATGGCGTCACCCACGCCTACGACTCCTGGCAGGAGATGATCGCCGCGGACACGATCGACGCCGTCTACATCGCCACGCCAACCAGCGTGCGCGAGGAAATCGCCGTCGCGGCCGCTACCGCGGGCAAGCATGTGCTCGGCGAGAAGCCGTTCGCCAACCTGAAATCGCTGCAGCGGATCACGGCAGCCTGCCGTGCGAACGGTGTCGGCTTCATGGACGGCACGCACTTCGTCCACCATCCGCGTACGGCGGCGATCCGCGCCGCGATCCCGGAAAAGGTCGGCCGGCCCACGTCGATCGCTTCGGCATTCCAGTTCTATATCGCCGACACGTCCAATATCCGGCTCAATCCGGCGCTGGAGCCGCTCGGCGCCATCGGCGACGTCGGCTGGTACAACGTGCGGGCTGCCGTCGAATACACGCACCCCGACGTGGATATCGAGTCGGTATGCGCATTCGCGCGCCGCCATCCAGAGACCAACGCCATCCTCGAGGCGAGCGGCCTGATCGTGTTCAGCGATGCGTCGACGACGACGTTTCACTGCGGCTTCGACTCTCGTGCAATGAACATGGACTGCCGGATCGCGGGGTCGCTGGGCCAGATCTCGATGTGGGGCTTCATCATCAACGAGTCCGACGGATCGGCCAGCTACGACCTGCGCCAGCAGGGCTTTGGTCCGGATGCCGGGGAAAAGGTCGTCGTACCGTCGGCCAGGCCGGGCGCTGCGCTGATGTTCGAGGATTTCGCGGCAATGACCGCCAACAAGGTGCTGTTCGAGAAGAGTGTCGCGGCCAGTGAACGCACGCAGCGCTGGCTCGATGCGGTCTACGACGCCGCTGCCGGGACCTCGTCTTGAGTGGCCCGGATTCGCCGGCGCGGCGGCGCTTCATTGGCATGGGCACTGCCGGTGCACTCGTTGCCGGCGCTGGCTATGCAGGCGTTCCCGAGTCGCTGACCGAGCGCTACCCGGACCCGCGTTACAAGTCACTCGACGAGCGCTTTGCCGGGCTCGCCATCGGCAACACGCCGCTGCTGCGCATCGCGTCGGGCAACCTCTGGGCCGAGGGTCCTGCCTGGAGCGCGGTCGGACGCTACCTCGTCTGGAGCGACATTCCGGCCGACCGGCAGCAACGCTGGCTGGCCGACGACGGCCACGTCAGCACGTTGCGCGCCCCGGCGGGCAAGAGCAACGGCAACACCTTCGACTACGCGGGGCGACAGCTCAGTTGCCAGCACCTGCACCGGCGCGTCGTGCGCTACGAACACGACGGCACGGAATCCGTCATTGCCGAACGGTTCGACGGCAAGCGGTTGAACGGCCCCAACGACATCGTCGTGCACCCGCAGGACGGGTCGATCTGGTTTACCGACCCGGGCTACGGGCTGAGCGCGTACGAGGGACAACCCGGCGAGCTGCAGCTCAAGGAAGCCGTGTATCGCGTCGACGGCGCAAGCGGGCGCATCGACAGGGTCACGGACGAGGTCTTCAAGCCGAACGGGCTGTGCTTCTCCCCCGACTACACGACACTGTACGTCGCCGATACGGGCCGATCGCACTACCCGGAAGCGCCGCTCGCCATCCACGCGTTCGATGTCGTCGACGGGTCCCGGTTGCGCAACGGCCGCGAGTTTGCGTCAACCCAGATGGACGGCTTCAGCGGCGGTGCCGCCGACGGCATTCGCTGCGACAGGCAGGGCAACGTATGGGCCGCCTGCGGCTGGGTCGGTGCCGGCTTCGACGGCGTGCATGTCTTTGCGCCCGATGGCGGGCGCATCGGTCTCATCGAGATGCCCGAAACCTGCTCCAACCTGTGCTTCGGCGGACGCGACCGCAATCGACTGTTCATTACGGCGAGCCAGTCGGTTTATGCGCTGTACGTCGGCGCCCGCGGCGCACACATCAGCTAGCGATACCGAGCCGCTCGACGATGGCATCGACATCGTAGACGCAACCACCCCAGGTCCCGCCACCCACGGTCTGCAACGCGGCCCAGAGGCGCGTGTCGGGCGGCAACCCCTCGGCCTCGCCGAGTGCCGGATCAGCCGTGCGTTGTGCCAGTTGCCCCGCGCCCCAGTCTGCGCCGCGCACCCCGCTATCGTCCCCGACGAGATCGACGCTGCCGGTCATGTCATCGAGGTCGATACGTACCCGGATCACGTCACCGTCGCGAACCCGGCCGAGCGGCCCGCCGGCAAGTGCCTCGGGGCCGATATGGCCGATGCAGGCGCCGGTCGAGACGCCTGAAAATCGCGCGTCCGTGAGCAGCGCCACCTGTTTGCCCCAGGGCAGGTGTTTCAGGGCCGAGGTGAGCTGGTAGGTCTCTTCCATGCCGGCACCGAGCGGGCCGCAACCTGCAACGACCACGACGTCGCCGGCCACGACCTCCTTGTCACCGTGCCCCTTGATTGCCGCGATCGCGGCCGCTTCGCTCGTGAACATCTTGGCCGGACCCGTGTGATCGTAGGCACGGTCTCGGATCAGTGACGGGTCGATCGAGGTCGCTTTTACGACCGCACCCTGCGGCGCAAGATTGCCGGTCGGGAACGCCAGCGTGCCGCTCAACCCCGCCGCGCGCGCCCGCTCGGGACTGAAAATCACATCGTCGGGCGCCACACCGTCGCTCGCCTGCAGGTGATCGCGCAACAGCCTGCGCCGCTCGCTCGACTCCCATTGCTCGAGCACGGTGCCGAGGGTCTCGCCACTGACGGTCAGGGCGTCCGTCTCGAGAAGGCCGAGATCGCGCAGGTGCAGCATGACCTCGGGTACGCCGCCCGCCAGGAATACGCGCACGGTCGGATGATGCACCGGCCCGTTCGGCAGGACGCTGACGAGGCGCGGTGTCCGGCGGTTGACGTCGATCCAGTCCGCCACGTCCGGGCGCTCCAGGCCGGCCGCATAGGCAACGGCGGGCAAATGCAGGAGCAGGTTGGTCGAGCCGCCGAAAGCCGCGTGCACGGTCATTGCATTGCGCACGGCGGCATCGGTCAGGATGTCGGACGAGGTAATGCCCTTGTCCACAAGGCCGGCGAGCGCGGCGGCCGAGCGCGTCGCCGACTGGTGCCAGATCGCCTCGCCCGACGGTGCCAGCGCCGTATGCGGCAGCGACAGGCCGAGTGCCTCGCCGACCACCTGCGAGGTCGCCGCCGTGCCGAGGAACTGGCACCCGCCGCCTGGCGAAGCGCACGCCCGGCACCCCAGTTCCGCAGCCTCCTCGAGACTGACGAGACCATGAGAGTATCGCGCGCCGAGGGTCTGCACGGTACCGGCATCCTCGCCGTTGGTCGGCGGCAGCGTCACGCCGCCCGGCACGAGTACGCACGGCAGGTCGCGAGCCGCAGCCAGCGCCATCATCATCGCGGGATGACCCTTGTCGCAGGTCGCTATGCCGAGGACCGCGCGGCGGGTCGGGAGAGAACGGACGAGCCGGCCGAGCACGAGCGCCGCGTCATTGCGGTACGCAAGGCTGTCGAACATCGCGTGCGTCCCCTGACTGCGCCCGTCGCAGGGATCCGAGCAGTACCCGGCGAATGGAATCCCGCCGCGCTCGCGCAACTCGCGTGCGCAGCGCTCGACCAGCAGACCGATTTCCCAATGCCCCGTGTGGTAGCCGAGCGCGACGGGCGAGCCGTCGGCCGCCCGCAGGCCGCCCTGCGTGCTCAGGATCAGGTACTCGGGCGAATCCAGCTTGCGCGGGTCCCAGCCCATCGCGACGTCCTGCGACCAGCCGAACAGGTTGCCGCTCGGCCGATACCGCAGCATTTTGTCGGTCAGGGGCAGTGCGCCGGCCGGTCCGTCGGCCCGGGTGCGCGGTGCGCAGACCGACGGGTCGTCAATGTCGAATGTACTCATTTCGCGATCCTTCATATAGACAGCATGTCATTGTTTTTTCATTTAAAATCGGGCGATTGCCAGCAACCCGGGACCCATCTGCATGACCATTTCGCTCTTCAAGACCACCGGCGGCCCGGTCGCCGTGCGGGGCCAGGATCGCTGTTCGCCCGACCGTGACTGGGACGACCTGTTCAACGAGGCCGACCTCTACGGCTGGCTCGAGAATTGTCTCGAGCAGAGCACAGGAGCGACCGGCAGCGAGGACACGGTCCGCGCGCCGATCGGCCGCCAGGAAGTCTGGGCCGCCGGTGTGACCTACTACCGCAGCCGCGTGGCGCGCATGGAAGAATCGCGCCAGTCCGGCGGCGGCGACTTTTACGACCGGGTCTACGATGCGGAACGTCCCGAGATCTTTTTCAAGGCAACCGCATCGCGGGTCGTCGGCGACGGGGAAGCGATGTGCCTGCGCGCCGACTCGGCGTGGATCGTTCCGGAGCCCGAACTCGTGCTGGCCATCAATCGTGCCGGCACGATCTTCGGCTACACGATCGGCAACGACCTCAGCTGCCGCGATATCGAGGGCGAAAACCCGCTGTATTTGCCGCAGGCCAAGACGTTCGATCGCTGCGCCGCGCTCGGACCCGGCATCGCGGTCACCCGCGAACCGTTGTCGTCCGATACGCGCATCCAACTCGCAATCGAACGCGGCACCGGCACCGTGTTTACCGGCGATACCTCGCTGGCCGACCTCAAGCGCAGCTTCGACGAACTCGTCGGATTCCTGTTCCGCGACAACAGTCATCCCGACGGCTGCTTCCTGATGACCGGCACGGGGATCGTGCCGCCCGACTCCGTGACGCTCGCGCGGGGCGACGTCGTGCGCATCAGCATCGACGGACTCGGCACGCTGAGCAACCGCATGGAGTAGCACGTTACGGTCAGATCCGGGCGACGGAATCGCGTTCCACGAGCTTGTAATCAAGCTCGATATGGCGTCCGGGCGCATGCCCGCCCGCGCGTTCGCTCGCGATCGTCTCGAGCAACAGTCCGGCCGCCGCCGCCGACATCTCGGCGACGGGCTGGTGAATCGTCGTCAATTCGGGCCAGACCGAGCGCGCGATAGGAATATCGTCGAAACCGACCACGCTCAGCTCGGCGGGAACATCGAGGCCACGACCGTGTGCCACCGACATGGCGGCGACAGCCATCTCGTCGTTGCAGGCAAAGATCGCCGTCGGCGGCGCGTCGCCGTCGAGCAATCGTGCCGCGGCCTCACGACCCGAGCGATACGTGAAATCGCCCGCGGCCACCCGAGCCGCCGGGACGGAGAGCCCGGCCGCGTCCATGGTCGCCTCGAAGCCGGCCAGCCGCCGGCCGCTGGCCAGCTGCTCCGGGGGGCCCTTGATGAAGCCGATGTCGCGATGCCCCTTGTCGATCAGGAAACGGGTCATGCAGCAGGCCGCGCCATAGTCGTCGATACCGACGGCCGGGATGTCGTCGCTGACGGCACTCGAGGTCACGACTGCAACCGCCGTCTCCGACTCGCGCAACAGATCCATGAGGCGGCCGGAATCGGCGAACGGTGCCGGCATCAGCACGCCGTCGATGCCGGCATCGATCGACCGGCGCAAGCATGCTGCGGCGGCATCCGCGTCGGCGCACTTGTCGACGACGAAATGTGCATTGCGCGACCGCAATTCGTCGAAGCCGCCGAACAGGAACTCCGCGACGTAGGCACTGGGCTCGTGATACAGAAGTGCGATCTGGACATGATGCGCACCGGCCAGGGCACGTGCCGCTTCGTTGGGCGTGTAGCCAAGCTCCTTGATCGCAGCCTTGACAAGCTCGCGCATGGCGGCGCTGACCTTGGGCTCGTGATAGATGACCCGCGACACGGTCATCGCCGACACGCCTGCGTGCCGCGCAACATCATCCATCGTCAGGGCATCCCGACGCCGTCGCGATCGCCGCCTGGCTCGCTTGTTCACACGATATCCGCCGGCGCGGTCGACACGGGTCGCGCACCGAGTGCCGACACCGCGACGGGAACGCTCGCGATGCCCTGCATCCCCCGGCGCCGGCTGATCATTTCCGTGGTCGTCAATCGTGTCTCCGGGCCAAAATGTTAGCGCTAAACTTGCGCTATGATACGCCACCTTGTCAACGTCACTCGTTTATTCCCGACACGGAGCCTGGTTCACATGACACCCGGATCGTCCCCGCAAGTTCGCGGCCGGTTGAGGCTGGCCTTACTGACTTTCTTCTGTTTGTGTGCAGGCAGTGTCGTCGCCGACGACGGTTACCAACTCTGGCTCGATTACGGGCGTGCCGACACGCCGGAAGGATGGCAGCCGGCCGCGATCGTCGCGACGCCGGAACCGGGCCCGTCGGCGCGGGCTGCGGCCATGGAGCTGCGGCAGGCACTCGGCCTGCTCTACAACACAGAGATAACGGTGGCCGACCGTGTGCAGGATCGTGCGGTGATCATCGGTACGCCCGAGTCGTCGCCGGCGATCGCCGCCGCCGACCTGCCCCTCGACGCGCTCGGCGGTGAGGGTTACGTGGTGCGCTCACGCGAGACGGACGGCGAACGGCAGGTGCTGGTGGCCGCCAACTCTGACGTCGGTCTGGTGTACGGTTCGTTCGCGCTGCTGCGCGCGTTGCAGACCGGCGGGACGCTGGCGTCGCTGGATCTCGTTTCGGCACCGCGCACCGGGCTGCGCCTCCTCAATCACTGGGACAATCTCGACGGCACCGTCGAGCGCGGGTATGCGGGCGAGTCGCTGTGGGACTGGTGGCGCCTGCCGGACTTCACCGACCCGCGCTACATCGATTACGCGCGGGCCAACGCATCGCTCGGCATCAACGGCACCGTGCTCAACAACGTCAATTCGAACGCCGATATCCTGACGCCGCGCTTCCTGGAAAAAGTCGCCGCGCTTGCCGACGTGTTTCGGCCCTGGGGTCTGCGCGTTTACCTGTCGGCACGGTTCAGCGCGCCAATGGAAATCGGCGGTCTCGACACGGCGGACCCGCTGGAGCCGGCCGTGCGGGCCTGGTGGCAGAAGAAGACGCGCGACATCTATGCGTTGATCCCGGACTTCGGCGGCTTTCTCGTCAAGGCGAACTCGGAAGGACAGCCCGGCCCCCAGGACTATGGCCGCAGCCACGCCGACGGCGCCAACATGCTGGCCGCGGCGCTCGAGCCGCACGGCGGGGTCGTCATGTGGCGTGCCTTTGTCTACGCGGCCGACAATCCCGAGGACCGGGCCAAGCAGGCCTACGACGAATTCGTGCCGCTCGACGGCGAGTTCGCGGACAACGTGCTGATCCAGGTCAAGAACGGTCTACCTCGCGCCGCTCTACCAAGAGGTGCTGGCAGCGGACACGTTTGCCGGCGGTGAAGGCTCAACCGTGGCGAGCGTCATCGACGGCTCGTTACACGGTTACGATATTACGGGCGTCGCCGGCGTCTCGAACATCGGTGACGACCGCGACTGGAGCGGCTCGATCTTCAACCAGGCCGACTGGTTTGCTTTCGGCCGACTCGCCTGGAATCCCGGTCTCGGCGCCGCAGCGATCGCACGCGACTGGCTGGCGATGACCTTCACGCGCGATCCCGGGTTCGTCGAGCCGGCGCTGACGATGATGATGCGATCGCGCGAGGCCGTGGTCGACTACATGACGCCGCTCGGGCTCGCCCACCTGATGGGCACCGGGCACCATTACGGTCCCGCTCCCTGGGTGTCGGAACTCGACCGTCCCGAGTGGAACCCGGTCTACTATCACCGTGCCGACCGTGATGGCATTGGCTTCGATCGCACGCGCGCAGGCAGCGACGCCGTTTCCCAGTACGCCGACGAAGTCGCACGCCGATACGGCAGCCTCGAGCGCGTGCCCGAGAATCTCCTGCTGTGGTTCCACCATGTACCGTGGTCATACCGTATGTCGTCCGGCAGGACGCTCTGGAATGAACTCATCGCCCGTTACGACCGCGGTGTCGAGGAGGTTCGCGCAATGCAGCGGACCTGGGAGTCACTGCGTTCGTACGTCGACCGGGAGCGCTTCGGGAAGACACAGCAATTCCTCGAAATCCAGCTGAACGAGGCCATCTGGTGGCGCGATGCGTGCCTTGCCTACTTCCAGAGTATCAACGGACTGCCGTTCCCCGACGGTACACGGGAGCCCGCCAGGTCGCTCGAAGAGTACCGGTCGCTGGAGTTCCCCTACGCGCCGGGACACTGAACGCCGTCAGGGACTTCCCGCATCGAAGTCCCTCATCTCGACGGCAAGCCAGAGCAACGGCGCCTGGCCGTGCAGGTCGCCATCGACACGGGGTCGCTTCAGGTAGTACTCGAGATCGTTCTCCTTGCCCGTCCCGACGCAAACCTCGCGACGGGTGGCGTCGCGATCGACGTGCGCACGAAGAGCGCGCCAGGCCGCGCGCACGGGCGCCGCGAATTCGTCCGCGTCGAGCAGTCCCTCGTTGATGCCTGCCGCCATCGCGTAGGCGAACATCGCGGTTGCCGAGCTCTCGGCCCAGGAATACGGGTAGTCGACGACCTGCCGCCACATCCCGTTGTCGCTCTGGTAACGCAGCAGCGTGTGCATCATGTGGTCGAAGCGCGCCAGTATCGTTGCGCGCAGCGGGTGGTCCGCCGGCATCGACCGCAGCACCTCGATCATCGCTGCCGCCACCCAGCCATTGCCGCGACCCCAGAAAATCGGCGCGTCGGGACTGTGGTAGAAAAGCCCCGATTCGTGTTGCATCTCGGGCAGGTAGGCTACGAGCTGCCGGGCCGCGCGATCGGCATAACGCGTCTCGCCAGTGGCTCGGTACGCCTGCATCTGCAGCATGCCGATCATGTAGAGATCGTCGATCCACCAGCGCGACTGGCGCGTCAACCCATTATCGAGGGGGTCCGCCCACTGCGCATCGGCCAGCCGCAGGCCGAGCGTCCGGAAATCCTCGTCGCCGGTCTGCATCGCGATCTCGAGCGGCAGGATACCGATCACCGCCATATCGACGTGCTCGCGCCAGCTCACGAGTCCCGCTGCGGCATCGAGTAACGGGCGATAGCGATCGACGATGCGCGCACGCAGCGCGTCATTGCCCGACACCGCAGCATGTCGCAACGCCCCAACCGCGGCCGCGGCTTCGGCATAGTGCAACGCCTCATCGCCGTAGTACATGTAGTCGCGTGCGAGCAGGTTGTGCACGACGGCATCGGCCAGTCGCGCGGGCGGCTGCGGTGCGGCGTCGGCCACTACCGTGAGGCCGAGGACGATCGCTACGAGAAAGGAACGGAACTCAACTCTATTCATCCACCCATTATGCCGCGACCTGCCGCGCTCGTCCGCGGCACTCTGGCGGCCGACCGACGATGAATCAGGGCTAGATCGGCACCACGATATGCGGTTCGACTTCGGTTTTGTAAAGCTCGGCAAGGTCTTTATGAAGTTTTGCCGAGAGGTGTGCGGCATTCGCAGCAGCCGCATTGTCGCGTACCTGTGACGGGCGGCTCGCCCCGGCAATGACCGTACTGACGGCGGGTTGATCGAGAATCCAGCGAATGGCCATTTGCGCCATCGTCATGCCGCCGGGAACCCACGGCCGCATGCGTTCGACGACCTCGAGCGCACGCTCGAACGGCACACCGGAAAAGGTCTCACCCTGGCTGAACACTTCACCGTGCCGGTTATAGTGACGATGATCTGTCGGTGCGAAACTCTGGTCGGCCGTCATCTTGCCGGCCAGCACGCCGCTGGCCAGCGGCAGGCGGACGATGATGCCAACGTCGTTTTCGACAGCCAGCGGAAACAGATCCTGAATCGCGTTCTGGCGAAACAGGTTGAAGATAAGCTGGATCGACGTGCACCCCGGCACCTTCGCCACGAACTGCGCCTCCGCGAGCGTCTCGACGCTCGCACCCCACGACTGAATGAGCCCGTCCGACTGAAAGTCATCCATCCACGCAATGAGGTCGCCTGCCTCGAGTACGTCGGGCGGGACGCAGTGCAGCTGCACCAGGTCGATGGACTCGACGTCGAGGCGCCGCGCCGAGCCCTCGATGTTCCTGCGGACCCGCTCTTTCGTGTACTTGTCCGGATAGAGATCGCCGTCGCGACCGACCTTGGTCGCGACGATCGGGTCCGTCGCATGCGTGTCGCGGTACCGGGCGATATGGCTCTCGCTGTGGCCGGCCCCGTAAACGTCCGCGGTATCCCAGAAATTGATGCCGGCGGCGTCCGCGGCTTCCAACACCGCCTGCGCCCGCTCGTCCTCAACGGGCCCGAAGTCGCCGCCGAGTTGCCAGCAACCGAGGCCGACCTCCGACACGCGGAAGCCGCTCTTGCCCAATGTGCGTCGTTTCATGTCAACGTTTCTCCAGCGTGGTCAGGAACACGACATTCTCACGCAGTCGGCCGGTTGTTTCAAAAATCGTTGACGCGGAATACCGAAATTGGCAGCCAGCCACGGCATCGGTATCCTTGCAAAGACGACCACGGGCGCAACGGCGGAGGCCGTGATGAGCGAAGTAACACTGAAAATTAACGGACAAGACCACACGGTGGACGTGACACCGGATATGCCCCTGCTCTGGGCGCTACGGGATCTCCTCAACCTGACCGGCACCAAGTACGGCTGCGGAATCGGGACCTGCGGAACCTGCACGGTACTCATGAACGGCAACCCGATGCGCTCCTGTGTCACCCCCGCGATCGCCGCGGCCGGATCTGAGATCACGACGATCGAAGGGCTCGACCCGCAGGGCAACCACCCGGTACAGCGTGCCTGGAACGACGAGGACGTACCGCAATGCGGCTACTGCCAGGGGGGACAGATTCTCACCGCCAGCGCCCTGCTGGCGCGCAATCCCCGGCCGACCGATGCCGATATCGACAACGCGATGTCCTCGGTCATGTGTCGCTGTGGCACCTACGTGCGCATCCGCAAGGCCATCAAGCGCGCCGCGGGCTACGCGGCAGACCGGGAGGAAGAGGCATGACATCGTCAATCGACAGCGCGCATCTCGATCGCCGGAGCTTCCTGAAAGTCACGCTCGCCGCGTCGGGGGCGCTCGTCGTCGGCGTCGGCTGCGGCCGTTCGTCACAAGCCAACTTCATCGACGACGGCACGTGGATTCCGAACCTGTACGTGCGCATCAATCCCGATGGCCGGGTCACGATCGTGAGCAAGAACCCCGAGGCCGGCCAGGGGGTCAAGACGGCGTTCCCGATGGTCGTCGCCGAGTGCCTGAACGTGGACTGGAAGACAGTCGACGTAGAGCAGGCCCCGCTCGACGACCGCTACGGGCGGCAGGTCATCGGCGGGAGCTACGGCACGCCGGACGGCTGGGACGACCTGCGCATCGCGGGCACGGCGGCCTGTCACCTGCTGACGCGCGCGGCTGCGCAAGCGTGGGACGTTCCGGCCGCGGAATGCGAGGCCGCCGGCGGAGAGATCGTGCACGCACCGACGGGCAGGACCCGATCTTACGAGACGCTCCTCGCGGCGGCTGCGGAGCTGCCCGTCCCCGACGTGTCCGACCTGGAACTCAAGAGCCGGCCGGAGGATTTCAAGCTCCTCGGTACCTTCGTTCCGGGCGTCGACAACCCGCAGATCCTGACGGGGCAGGCACTGTTCGGCTGCGACGTGCGCCTCGACGGGATGCTGTATGCCGTGTTCGAGAAGTGCCCGACGTTCGGCGGCCGGGTGCGTAATGCGAACGTCGAGAGAATCCGCGGTTTGCCGAACGTCACGCACGCGTTCGTGGTCGAGGGAACCGACAATCTCGAGGGTCTCCTTCCCGGCGTCGCGATCGTCGCGAAGACCTGGTGGGCCGCGCAAACAGCGCGCAAACAGCTGCAGGTGGACTGGGAAACCGGTCATTCGGATTCGACGCTCGCCTTCGAGCAGGAAGCGAAGCGCCTGGCCGGCGAGGATGGCAACACCGTGCGCGAGGACGGAGACCTTGACGGGGCGTTTGCAAAAGCGAAGAAGATCGTCGAAGCGACTTATTTCTATCCGTTCGTCTCGCACGCCAACATGGAACCGCAGAACTGCACGGCATCGTTCGATTCCTCGGGAAAACTCGAGATGTGGGCGCCGACGCAAAACCCGAAGGGCGGCCGCGAACTCATCGCCGAGACGCTGGGGATTCCCGAAGACCGGATCCATATCAATCTCGTGCGAATCGGCGGTGGCTTCGGCCGTCGCCTCGACCACGATTTCATGGTCGAAGCCGCCTGGATCGCACGTGAAGTCGGCCAGCCCGTGCAACTGCAGTGGAGCCGCGAAGATGACATGCGTCACGACTTTTACCGGCCCGCTGCATGGCACCATTTCAAGGCGGGCATCGACACGGACGGCCGGATGAGTGCTTTCGATCACCACTTCATCACGTTCGGCAGGAACGGACGCACGATCTCGGGCGCGGGTCTCTCACCGAAACACTATCCGGCCGGCCTGGTGCCGAACTTCCGCCTGCGTCAGTCGATGATCGAGACCAGTGTGCCCACCGGGCCGTGGCGGTCACCGGGGCACTCGGCCTACTGCTGGGCCTACCAGAGCTTTTTCGACGAGGTGGCCCTGGCAGCGGACCGCGACCAGCTCGAATTCCGGCTCGATCTGCTGTCGCGTTCCTATGGCGAACCACCGCTCGACCTCGAGCGCACCCGGGGCACGCTCGCGCGAGCGGCCAAGGAAGCCGGCTGGGGCGAGCGCAAACTCGCGGCGGGCCGTGGCATGGGCCTGGCGTTCCACTTCGATCATGGCGGCTTTGTCTCGCATGTCGCTGAGGTCACGGCCGACGGTAACAATGTCAGGGTGGACAAGGTCCACTCGGGCATCGACGTCGGGCCGATCCTCAATCTGAGCGGCGCAAAAAACCAGGTCGAAGGGGCCGTCATCGACGCACTCAGTACGGCGCAACTCGAGATCACGTTCGCCGACGGCGCGGCACGGCAGAGCAACTTCAACGATTACGACCTGCTGCGGATCGGCCAGGCGCCCGAGGTGGAGTGTCACTTCATCCAGAGCGATCATTCGCCGACGGGTCTCGGCGAACCGCCGTTTGCGGCGGCCACACCGGCCATAGCGAACGCGATCTTTGCCGCGACCGGCACGCGGATCCGGGAACTGCCGTTCAGTCGCAGCGGCATCGCCGTCTGATTTCGGGGCACACAGCCGGATTTTGGCAATTGCGCGCTTGAAATATAGAATATCGTCCCAATATTTGAGAGCTGCGGTTATTCGCCGCAGCTCGCTTTCCAGCATCGACCGGCACTGGCGGAAACACGACGTATGGATGTCTTTCTGAAATCCTGGCGTCTCTTGCTTATGGCAGCGTTCCTGCTGCCATTGCCCGCGTGTTCGCATGAACCTGTTGCGACCCGTAGTGGCATCTGGTCCACCGCTGACGATGTCAGCAATTGCCGCGCACTTCTGACCTCGAGCCGGGTGACGGACAACGCGCTCGACCCATCGAGCATCCGGCTGTTCAACTGGAACCTGCAGAAGTCGCGCCAGCCGCACTGGCGCAACGATATCGAAACCCTCGCGAGCGCCGCCGATCTTGTGCTGATCCAGGAGGCCTCGATTCGCGAAGAGACCATTGACAAGATCGACAGCTCGCTGCACTGGTCGTTCGCGCCAGGCTACTCGACGCCCGGGGAAATTACCGGTGTTATGACGCTGAGCAAGTCGCCTCCGATCTCCCAGTGCAGTTTTGCCGCCGCGGAACCCTGGCTGCGAACGCCCAAGGCTGCGAGCGTCACGCAATACGCTTTGCGTGGCTCCGACGAGACGCTCGTCGTCGTCAACATCCACGCCGTGAACTTCACCTTCGGCACCAACGACTACAGCGCACAATTCAGCCAGCTCGCAGAGGTGCTCAAGGCGCATACGGGACCGATCATTCTTTCCGGCGACCTCAATACCTGGCGCGGCAAGCGCGTGCGGATCGTGGCGGACCTGGCCGAATCCCTGTCCATGACGGCCGTAGACTTCGCGAGGGATAACCGCAAGACGGTCTTCGGCAAGGCGCTCGATCATATCTATGTGCGCGGCCTGGAAGTCCTCGATGCGGACACCGCGGTCGTTGACAGCTCCGATCACAACCCGATGATTGCCGAATTCGGCGTCGCAGGGGAGCCCTCGGCCACGGCAGTACTGGCGGAGTAGCGGGCCGATGCGTGCAGGTGGTGCCCTGGTCCTTCTGTGTGTTTTTCTGAGCGCGCCGGCGTTCGCGGACGACGCGACGATGAACGCGGAGATCGACTATCTGCTCGACACCGTGGCGTCGAGCGACTGCACGTTCATCCGCAATGGCAAAGAGCACGGCCCCGAGGCGGCCAGGGACCATCTCGATCTTAAACGCCGCAGGGGCAGCAAGTACTTCTCGACCACCGAGGAATTCATCGAGAGGCTCGCGAGCAGCAGCAGCTGGACCGGCAAGCCGTATCGTATCCGTTGCGGCGTCGGCGAAGCGCAACTCGCGAAGGCGTGGTTCGAGGAGATACTCAGCGAGTACCGCAACGCTGATTCGAATTGAGGGCGTGCATCCCGGTCAACCGGGACCGAGGCGGCACAGCGTTCAATCGTCTGCGGACATCTCTCGACGAATTTCCGCCACCCTGCCACTGAGTTGCCGCCCCCATTCCTCGCGCAGTTCCCTGAACCGGGCGACGAATTCGGGATTCTCGTGATTGGGCACGCCGACCTGGTAGAGACTGGCGATCTCCACCATGGACTCGCGGTCCAGCGTTTCGAACGCCCCAGCCAGCCTCTCGGCTTCCGCTCGCGAGTTGCCGAGCGCCTCGAGCGCCGTGCGCCCGGTGCGAATCGCGCTGTCGTAGGTTTCCCGGATGATGTCGCGGCAACCGACTGACCACAGCTCGAATGTATGGTTACGGTCCCAGGCCCTGGCGATGACGTGGACGTGCGGATATTTGTCGATGACGTGGCGCGTCAGCTCGGTGATCTGCTCTCTGCCATCGATGGCAACCACGAACAGCTTTGCGGTTTCGATGCCCGCGGCGTGCAGCATGTTTGGCCGGGTCGCATCGCCGTAATAGGCCTCGACACCGAAACGCCGCAA
>JARRMH010000010.1:0-13517 GCA_037386205.1 Woeseiaceae bacterium
CCGGCGTTCATCTGGTATGAGGCCGACGTCCTCGTTCGCGAAGGCCTCGACGCGCTCTAGAAGGGAACGGATGAGAACACCACCGGCAGGCTCTACCGGTTTCTCGTGCCGATTCTCAGGCAGCGATGGTCACGCCGGCTGCTCACGATGCTCGGTGTTCGCTTGTAGGAGGTCCTGAAGGCTAGTCGGTTTCAGCCTTGCTGGCACAGTCGATGCACAGCAGCGCCGTGGGATCGAACGCGAGACGCCGCGGATCGATCGATTCGCCACAGCGCTGGCAATAGCCGAATTCGTCGTCGTCGATTCTCTGCAGCGCCGCGTTGATGAGCTGGAGCTGCTGTTCGCGTCGCTCTTTGGACGCCTGCGCCATCGCCTGCCCCTGCATCGCATCCATCCGCGACAGGCGACCGACCTTGCTCTGGTCGAGCTCCACGGTCTCGGACGCCGCGGCGACCGTATCGGCAACGCTTTCGAGTTCTGCACGCATTTGCAGAAGTCGTTCGCGCCAGTCGGTGCTCATTGCGACGCCGTTACGCCGACAACGAGGACGGCCCACATGGCCAGCAACACCACCCAGCTGGCGCCGTAAATCATCATGCGCGGCGGAATCTTGTTCGCGCCCATGTGGACGATTGCGTGTGCAACCCGGCACGCGACATAGGCCCAGGCCAGCCAGACGATGACCCCGGTACCCTGTCCCGTGATCATGGCCACGACGCAGGCGACATAGAACAGCACGGGGTTTTCAAAAAGGTTGACGAAGTGCCGGGTGTTCTGTGCCGCGGCTCGCGGTTCACCGTCGCCCTGGTAGGTCTTGTAGAAGCGCGCGTCGACCTGTCCGCTTTTGACGGCGGCCAACCGGCCCCGCACCATGCGCACGAGGACGATGCCGGTCAGCAGCACCATGGCCGCCATGGGATACACAAGGGGATACTCGGCCACGTATCAACCCCCGGCGTTCCGGATCATGGCTTTCGAAGTCGCATGCATGGACTTGACGACTGCATGCGCGCCAGGTGCGAGACCGAAGGCAAAACAGATGCTCACAACAACACTTTTCATCCCCCTACTTTGCGACGCGGTGTGAATTGCTGTCAAATGACCGCGTGTTCCCATCGCCACACTATATCGAGTCCAACGGCCTGTGCATGGCAGTCCACGAGCAGGGACAGGGCCCCGCCGTCATCTTCCTGCACGGCTTCCCCGAGCTGGCCTTTTCCTGGCGGCACCAGCTGCCGGCCCTGTCGAACGCAGGCTTTCGCGCGATCGCGCCCGACCTGCGTGGCTACGGCCGCACGACAGCACCACCCGACGTCGCCGACTACCGCATAGCGGAACTCATTGCAGACGTCCACGGACTGCTGGATGCGCTCGGACTGGAACGGGCGACGTTCGTCGGCCACGACTGGGGCGCCCTTCTTCTTTGGCACATGGCCATGCTTGCGCCACGGCGCATCGAGCGTCTCGTCAATCTCAATGTGCCGCATTATCCGCGGCCGGCGACCGATCCGATCGGCCTCATGCGGCGCCGCTTCGGCAACGACCATTACCTCGTCAATTTCCAGGATTCAGATGAGGCGGACCGACTCTTTGCGTCCGACCCACGGCGCTTCATCGACCGCTTGATGCGCAGAAATCAATTGACGCGCGAGCAGTTCGAGCAACTGCCACGCGAGCACCAGGCCATCAACATGATCCGCACCATGCGTCGCCCCGTGGCCAGTGGCGACCCGCTACTGACGGCGGGCGAACTCGACTATTACGCGTCAGCGTTTTCCATATCGGGCTTCACGGGACCGATCAACTGGTATCGCAACTGGACGCATAACTGGGAGCAACTGGACGGCGTCAGCACTGAAATCGATATTCCGACGCTTTTCATCGGGGCTGTGAACGACGTCGTCATTCCGCTCCAGCATATCGAAGGCATGAAGCCGCTCGTGAACGACCTGACCATCCACATGCTCGACTGCGGCCACTGGACGCAGCAGGAGAGGCCTGACGACGTCAACCGCCTGATACTGGAGTGGCTGGCCTGTTAGTGCAGGGCCGGTGACACGAGCGCATCCGTTCCTTCGCCGAACATGGCGCGATCGAATGCATTGACGATGTTGTCGGTCGGTTGCGCGCCGACAACCAGCAGTCGCCGGTTGATCAGGAACCCGGGCGCTGTACTCAGGCCCGACGCCCGCACCTGCGCCTCGCGCGTGACGACGACCTGCCGCGCCTGGTCGCTGCCGAGGGCAGTTCGCGTCTCCTTCTCGGGAATGGCGTGTCGCTCGCCCAGCTCGACCAGCACATCGCGCTCGCCGATATTCCGACCTTCTTCGAAAAACGCCGACATCAGGCTTTCGGCCAGCGCGGTCTGGTCCGTGCCGAGCGTCTCGGCATGCTGCATCAGCTGGTGCGCCGCGAGCGTGTTCGGCACGTGACGTATCTTGTCGAACGCAAAGCGAATTCCCTGGTGCGCGCCCTCCTTCGTCAATTCCTCCAGGGCGGGCGCCACGTTCGCCGGGCTGCCGAAGCGCGTCGTCAGGTAGTCTTCGAACGGCTGTCCTTCCGGCGGAATCTCCGGGTTGAGCTGGAACGGATACCAGGTGATATCCGAGGGTCCCTCCACGGCACGGAGCGCAGCATCGAGACGCCGCTTGCCGAGGAAACTGAACGGGCACACGAAATCCGCGATCACCTCGACGTGCAGCGTGGCCGTCGGCGTGACCCGATCATTCGTTCGGACAATGTTGAATAACGTTTCGCTCACGTGCTCGATCCTCCTCGTTGCAGCAGAGATTGGGGCCGACAGGCTGAAATCAACCGTACCCCGGCTGGCTTGAATCGATGCTGAACATGCTTATTTGGAGATAGTTTCCGCTGAAAGATTCAAAAATTTCGGAAAAAACCACGAAATTTAATAAAAATGAACCGATTTTTGTCGAAAATTCGTTTTCCTGCCATTACATTGCGTATCGGCCGCGAAACCATCGCTGGTGACAGAAAAAGTACGATTACGCCATATAATTGCGTTTTCGACGATTTTGGCGTTATTTGTCAGCCTTTTAGCTGCTTTGTCCCGCGCAGCCAGGCGAAATAGGCGGCAAACCCGCCGATCAGGAAATTGACGATCTCCTGCGGCGTCACGATACCGGCACTTTGCTCGATGATCGCGTCATTTGGCACCATGACGCGCAGCGCTATCGACAGGATCAGCGCAACCATTGTAACCATTGTCTCGAACGTGCCGATCAGGATCGTCCACGACGGACGCAAGAAGAGGGCGACGAGACAAACGAGGCAGAACCCGTAATAGGCAGCCCTGAGGTCGGGGCGCGCCTCGAAGAATGCAACCCGCACGTTGATGCCCAGCCCGTAATCGAGCAACACGAAGCCGAACGTCGCGACATAGTAAAGTGCCAGCACACGTTCGCTCTCCATCGTGCAATTGTGCAATATTTTGGCGATTGCATGGGTCTCACTTAACTAACCCCAACCAAGGAGCGACCATTGTTGATAAGGAAGCCGGCTGATATTCGCCCGTCGGAAATCACGAGCCAGACAAACTACCTGAATCGCCGCCAGTTCATGAAAGCCGGCGCGATCGCCGGCGGTTCGCTGCTGGCGCCGGCAGCCTTTGGCGCAGTCGTTCCGGATGAACGGCGCGTGCCATTGCAGGGCATTGCAAAGAGCCCGTTCAGTACCGATGAGGCACCCAACAGTTACGAGGACATCACCACGTACAACAACTTTTACGAGTTCGGCACGGGAAAAGAAGATCCCGCCATCCACGCCCGGGACTTCGAACCGCGACCCTGGACGATTGCGGTGGAAGGCCACGCCGACCGGACCGGTACCTTCGACTTTGACGACTTCGTCCGGCCGTTCGATCTCGAAGAACGCATCTACCGCATGCGTTGCGTCGAAGCATGGTCGATGGTCATTCCCTGGGTCGGAATTCCGCTCGCCGATGTCGTCAAGTGGCTGCAACCGACCTCCCGGGCAAAATTCGTGGCGTTCGAGACACTGAACGATCCCCGGCAGATGCCGGGGGTACGGCGCCGTGTACTGGACTGGCCCTACCGCGAAGGGCTGACGATCGCGGAGGCGACCAACCCGCTGCCGATCCTCGCCGTGGGTCTTTATGGCGAAGTGCTGCCCAACCAGAATGGCGCACCCATTCGCCTGGTGGTGCCCTGGAAGTACGGCTTCAAGGGGATCAAGAGCATTGTCAGGATCCGCTTCACCGAGAATCGTCCGCAGACCAGCTGGAACATGTCACAACCGCGGGAATACGGCTTTTACGCCAACGTAAACCCGAAGGTGGACCATCCCCGCTGGAGCCAGGCACGCGAACGCCGCATTGGCGCCGGAATCTTCGCCGAGAAGCAGCCGACGCTGATGTTCAACGGGTACGGCGAGCACGTTGCCCACCTGTACGAAGGCCTCGACCTCAGGCGCAACTACTGATTCGGCTTGGACACGCTTCGGCAAATACGGCTCGTCTGGAAGCCGCTGGTATTCGTCGCTTGTCTCGTGCCGTTTGCTCTCGTCATCGGCGACCTGTTCGAACTGACCGGCAGCCTCGGCGCCAACCCGGTCGAGGCCATTCTTGACCGCTTCGGCAACTGGGGGCTGCGCTTCATCATGATCACGCTGGCCGTGACGCCACTGCGGCGCCTGACCGGCTGGAACTGGCTGACGCGTTTTCGCCGCATGCTCGGCCTGTTCACCTTCTTTTACGTACTCATGCATTTTTTGACCTGGCTGATTCTCGACCAGGGCCTGCTCTGGTCGGCGATTGTCGAGGACATCGCGGAGCGCCCGTTCATTAGCATCGGGGCCGTTGCCCTGCTGCTGCTCACCGCGCTCGCTGTCACCTCGACGAACGGCATGCGCCGCCGCCTCGGGCGCCGCTGGCAAACCCTGCATAACGCGGTCTATGTCATCGGAGTTCTCGGCGTCTGGCATTTCTGGTGGCAGGTCAAACTGGACACCCTGGAGCCCTTGATCTACGCGGTCATCCTCACCGCCTTGCTCGGTTACAGGGGAATAATTTACTTAGTTGCCCGCGGGCAATTGAGTAAACTGTCCCCAAAATAAAAACCGGGGCGGCTAGCGCAGTCGCCCCGGCAATCACGACACAGCTACTTCGTCAGGCAACTTTCACTGTGTGTCTTTCCGCCACCCGGACTTTCGGAAGCGTGACGTTCAGGATTCCTTCTTTCAGCTCGGCGTGGATGTGTTCCGCATCCACTTCAACCGGCAAGACAACCGTTCTCAAGAGTTTGCCGTAGCCGAGTTCAGACCGATAGAAGTCCTCCTTCTCCTCTTCTTCCTCGAACTTCCTTTCAGCCTCGATCATCAGGCGATCGCCCGCGATCTCGACAGTGACGTCTTCTTTTTCGACGCCGGGTAGTTCAGCACGGACCACGAGTTCCTTGTCGCGATCGACGACATCGAGGCGGAATGCCCGCTCATAATCGATGCCGGTCGGCCACTTCCATCCAAGGGGCTCGAATGTCTCCATCCAGCGGCGTGGTGGGAAGTTCTCGAAGAACTCCTCCATGCTGTGGGTGAGAGGCATAGTCCGTCTTACATCAATCGCCCTGTTGCGGGGCTCGAATTTGCGCAGGATTGACATTTGACTCACCTCTTTCCCGTATAACACCGGCACGTTTGTGCCAGCAGATCACTTATACACCCGTCCGAACAGGACACCATTGGGGATTTCGCGCATTGACAGGATTTCGAAGAAAGACCGAAATACCGTGCCGGCCAGTTGAAAACGCGGAAACCCGACCGCAACTCCCGGGTCCAAGTCAGACGAACCATCGTTGCGGAGAGTTTTCACATGTTCAAGCGAGTTGCTTTGTTCCTGGCCACCAACCTTGCGGTAATCCTCGTGCTCAGTGTCGTGCTGCGCCTGCTCGGCGTGGACCAGATCCTCGACGAGTCGGGCACGGGACTGAACTACGAGGCACTCCTGGTCCTGTCGCTGGTCATCGGCTTCGGTGGCTCATTCGTCTCGCTGGCCATATCCAAGTGGATGGCCAAGCGCTCGACGGGTGCCGTGGTCATTACCCAGCCCCGCAACGAGGTCGAATCATGGCTGCTCGGCGTTGTGAAACGGCAATCGCGCAAGGCCGGAATCGAGACACCGGAGGTCGCGATCTACCCTTCGCCGGACATGAATGCCTTCGCGACCGGCGCGCGTCGGAACGCGGCACTGGTCGCTGTCAGCTCAGGACTCCTGCAAAACATGCCGCGTGACGAGGTCGAGGCCGTGCTGGCGCACGAAATTTCGCACGTCGCCAACGGCGACATGGTCACGCTGGCGCTCGTTCAGGGCGTCGTCAACACCTTCGTCATCTTCCTGTCGCGGATCGTCGGTCACGTCATCGACCGCGCCGTGTTCCGCAACGAACAGGGGTACGGAATCGGTTACTTCATATCCGTACTCGTGGCGCAGCTCGTCCTCGGCATTCTCGCGAGCGTCATCGTCATGTGGGTATCGCGACAGCGCGAATTCCGTGCCGACGCCGGCTCGGCCGACCTGAACGGCAATCAGCCGATGGTCCGCGCGCTGCAGCGCCTCGCCGGTGGCCGCCCGGCCGAGTTGCCTGAATCGCTCGAAGCCTTTGGCATATCGGGAAGCAAGCGCCACGGCATCCAGAAGCTGTTCATGAGCCATCCGCCGATCGAGGAGCGCATCGCCGCGCTGCAGCGCGGCTAGTCGGCCTCTTCGACCGGATCGGCCTCGTCGATCGATACGAGCTCCACGCCCCGGCGATCCGCCGAGAGGACGGTCAGGCGATAGCCGCGCCACTCGATCGTGTCGCCGGTGGCAGGGATGCCGCCCTGCAGCTCGGACAGCAGACCGCCGATTGTAGCGCTGTCGATGTCGTCCGGAATGTCGATGTCGAGCAGGCGGCAGAGCCGATGCACTTCGGCCGTGCCGAAGGCCCTGATTTCTCCGTCCGGCCGCCGCCAGATGTCCTTGCTCGGCATGTCCGACTCATCGAAGATGTCCCCGACAACCTCCTCGATGACGTCTTCGAGTGTCACGATCCCCTGGAAGTCGCCGTACTCGTCGACGACCAGCGCCATGTGCCGGCGCCTCTGCCGGAACGTGCGCAGCAAGGAATCGAGAGGGACCGTTTCCGGCACGATAATTGCGTCGTGCACGAGACTTTGCCAGTCGATTTCCTCGGTACCCGACTCGACGAGCGATGACAGGATCTCCTTCGCGTAGACCAGTCCGACGACATGATCCCGGTCACCGGTCGGCGAAAACGGGAAGCGGCTGTAGCCGGTTTCCCGAATGATGCGCAGCACTTCGGACCGCTTGTCATCCCCGGACAACACGGTGACTTCCCGCCGCGGCACCATGACGTTGGTGGCAGTCAGTTTGCGCAGTTCGGCTGCGCCGACAATCATATCGACCGCCTGCCGGCCCACCACGCCCTCGTTATAGCCGATCGACGCCAGCAGACGAATCTCGTCGAGCGATGTCACGGGCGCCGTCCTGCCGCCCCGCAGTGCCCGGGAGACGAATTCGCTGGCCAGAACGAATGGCCGCAGAAGAATCGTCAGCGCGCGAATGCCGAGGGCAACGGGTTTGGCGAGCTCCGTGGCAAACGTGACGCCGAGGGTCTTGGGGATGATTTCGGTAAACAGCAGCACCACGATCGTGAAGACAACCGTGAAGATCCACAGCGTATCCGGACTGAATGCATCCGCGTAACTCGCACCGGCGACAGCAGTGCCGACGGTATGCGCAGCCGTGTTGGTGATGAGGATTGCCGATATCGGGATATCGATGCGCTCTTTGAATGCCTTGAGGATGCGGCCGGAGGCTTTGCCCTGGTTGACGAGCATTTCCACCTGCGCGTGGCTGATCGACAACAACACCGACTCGAAGATCGAACACATGAATGAGACGACGAGCGCGAACGTCACCGCAATAATAAATACCTGCATTACCACCTCCTCCTGGAGCCTATTGTAGCCGCCATAAAAAAAGCCCGGCGCAAGCCGGGCTTTTCGATGGGTCTGCGGGAGTGGCCCCAGGGGCGGCTTCAGCCGCTAACCATTTGGCTCCGGGCCTTCCTGCAGCAGGCGCTTTACATCATGCCGCCCATGCCGCCCATGCCGCCCATGTCGGGCATTGCCGGGGCATCTTCCTTCGGCAGCTCGGCGACCATGGCTTCCGTCGTCAGGAGCAGGCCGGCAACCGATGCAGCATTCTGCAGCGCATGACGGGTCACCTTGGTCGGATCGAGAATACCGGCTTCGATCATGTCGCCGTACTCTCCCGTGGCAGCGTTGTAACCGAAGTTACCCTTGCCATCGGCAACCGCGTTGAGAACGACACTGCCGTCACCGCCCGCGTTGCGCACGATCTGGCGCAGCGGCTCTTCGACGGCGCGACGCAGGATGCTGATGCCAACGCCCTGGTCGGCATTGTCGCCTTCAAGATCGCCGATCGCGGCCACGGCGCGAATCAGCGCCACACCACCACCGGGGACGACACCCTCTTCGACGGCCGCACGCGTTGCGTGCAGGGCGTCTTCGACGCGTGCCTTCTTCTCCTTCATCTCGACTTCGGTAGCCGCGCCGACCTTGATGACGGCGACACCGCCGGACAGCTTGGCAACGCGCTCCTGCAGCTTCTCCTTGTCGTAGTCCGACGTGGACTCCTTGATCTCGGCATTGATCTGGTCGACACGACCCTTGATGTCTTCGCCGCGACCGGCGCCATCGATGATCGTCGTGTTTTCCTTCGTGATCTGCACCTTCTGGGCCTCGCCGAGGTCATCGATCGTGGCCTTCTCGAGCGACAGGCCGACCTCTTCCGAGATCACCTGGCCACCCGTCAGGATCGCGATGTCCTGCAACATGGCCTTGCGGCGATCACCGAACCCGGGCGCCTTGACAGCAGCAACCTTGACGATTCCGCGGATGTTGTTGACGACCAGCGTGGCCAGCGCCTCGCCTTCGACGTCTTCCGCGATGATCAGCAGCGGACGTCCGGCTTTGGCAACGGCCTCGAGGACCGGCAACAGGTCACGAATGTTCGAGATCTTCTTGTCGAACAACAGGATCAGCGGGTTCTCGTGCTCGACCTGCTGGCTGTTCGCGTCATTGATGAAATACGGCGACAGATAGCCGCGATCGAACTGCATGCCTTCCACGACATCCAGCTCGTTGGCCAGTCCAGACCCTTCCTCGACGGTGATCACGCCTTCCTTGCCGACCTTCTGCATGGCTTCGGAGATGATCTCGCCGACTTCCACGTCCGAGTTGGCCGAAATCGAGCCAACCTGGGCAATCGCGTTATCGTCTTCACAGGGCTTCGACAGCTTCTCCAGCTCGCTGACGATGGCAACCGATGCCTTGTCGATACCGCGCTTGAGGTCCATCGGGTTCATGCCCGCGGCAACCGCCTTCAGACCTTCGCGCAGGATTGCCTGGGCAAGGACCGTGGCGGTGGTCGTACCGTCACCGGCTACGTCGGAGGTCTGGGAAGCAACTTCCTTGACCATCTGCGCGCCCATGTTCTCAAATTTATCTTCGAGCTCGATTTCCTTCGCCACCGACACACCGTCTTTCGTGACGGTCGGCGCGCCGAAGCTCTTGTCGAGCACAACATTGCGGCCCTTGGGACCCAGGGTCACCTTTACCGCATTGGCGAGGACGTTCACACCAGCAAACATCTTCTGGCGAGCGTCGTCGCTGAAACGTACTTCTTTTGCAGCCATTGCTCTTAAATTCCTCTTTATCCTTCGATGACTGCCATGATGTCGTCTTCCTTCATCACGAGCAGTTCTTCGCCTTCAACCTTGACCTCGGTGCCGGCGTACTTGCCGAACAGCACCTTGTCACCAACTTTCACATCCAGGGCACGGACCTCGCCATTTTCGAGAATCTTGCCGTTTCCGGCGGCGATGACCTCGCCCTTGATGGGCTTTTCGGCCGCGGCGTCGGGAATCACGATTCCGCCGGGCGACTTGCGCTCTTCTTCCATGCGCTTGACGATGACCCGGTCATGAAGCGGACGCATCTTCATGGTGTATTACTCCTATAACGTTTTGATTTTAAACCGTATTTTTTCGGTTTCCGGAGCGCGCGCTGTTAGCACTCGCCCTCGAGGAGTGCTAATGATAGGCATGAACCACCAAATTTCAAGGGGTCGCGCGCGGGAAAATTCAAGAAATCGGACTCAGACCGGTGACACGCGCCCGAATTGCGGTAACAATCGGCGTCCCTGAACGGTCCAATCAACCGATACCGTAATATGGCCAGATTTTTCAAAGCATTGGCGATTGCCGCCCTGTTTGCAGCCGGCCCGGCACCGGCCGAAGACGAGCTGCTGCCCGTCACCGAGGCCTTTCGCTACGTCGTGACCGACACCGGCAGCGCGTTCGAGATCGACTGGTCGATCTACGAGCACGCGTACCTGTACCGCAGCCGCCTCGGTTTCGAGAGCGGGACGGAATCGATCGTGCTCGGCGAGCCCGTGTTGCCGGAGGGCATCGACCACGAGGACGAGTTCTTCGGCCGGCAGCAGATCTATCGCGACTTCTTTTTTGTCGAGATCCCCTACACGGTCGTCGGCGAGCGCCCCGAAACAGCCGAACTGATCATCAAGAGCCAGGGCTGTGACGACAACATCGGCCTGTGCTATCCGCCACAGACGTGGACCGAGACCGTCATACTCACCTCGGGCGAAGCCGCCCGGTCCAGGCTGCAGCTCGGACAGCTCGGGCGCGGTACGTCGTCCGAATTCCCGCCGGCTGACGAGGTGTTTATCCCCGAGATCTTCCCGGTCGACGGCAACACCGTCGAAGTCGGCCTGCAGATCACCCCGGGATTCTACATCTACAAGGACAAGCTCTCGGTTCGGGCCCTGACCGACGGGACGCGGGTCGGCCGCTGGGACCTGCCCCGGGGCAAGATGAAGACCGATGAGTATTTCGGGGAGATGGAAGTTTACCTCGACAGTTTCCTTGCCGAGCTGGCCATCGCCCGCGCGACGCCCGACCCCATGGAACTCACGGTCGAACTCGGGTACCAGGGCTGTGCCGAAGGCGGCCTCTGCTATATGCCCGAGACCAAGGTGCTGACGGTGGCCCTGCCCGAGGCGACCGGCGTGACGGGCGTGGCGACAGACCCCCCGCAGAGCGAACAGGCGCGCCTCGCCGGCATCATCACCAACTCGAGTATCTGGGTCGCAGCAGGGCTGTTCTTCCTGGCCGGCCTCGGCCTCGCCTTCACGCCCTGCGTGTTGCCGATGGTGCCGATACTGTCGGGCATCATCGCAGGCGAAGGAGAGGATGTGACGCCGATGCGCGGATTCACGCTCGCGCTGTCCTACGTGCTCGGCATGGCGATTGTTTACACGGCCGCGGGCATTGCCGCTGCGGCCGCCGGCATGCAACTCCAGGCTACATTCAACCAGCCGTGGGTCCTGATCCTGTTCGCGGGACTGTTCGTCATCCTGGCGCTCGGCATGTTCGGCGCCTACGACCTGCAAATGCCGAGCGGCATACAGTCGCGGCTTGCAGGAATCAGCGGCAACCAGAAAAGCGGCACGATGATTGGCGCATTCGTCATGGGTGCGTTGTCGGCGCTGATCGTGACGGCCTGCGTTGCCCCGGCGCTGATCGCCGCGCTGACGGTCATGGCCCAGACCGGCGACATGCTGCGCAGCGGCACGGCCTTGTTCGCGATGAGCCTCGGCATGGGCGCGCCGTTGCTGCTCGTCGGCGCCGCGCAGGGCAAATTCCTGCCGAAAACGGGCCCATGGATGGTTGCCGTCAAGACCGCCTTCGGCTTCATGATGCTGGGACTTGCCATCTGGATGCTCTCGCGCATCCTGCCAGCCAACGTGACCATGCTGCTCTGGGCAATACTGATCTTCATGGCCGGCGTGTTCATGGGCGGGCTGACGTCGCTGACGAGTGAATCGTCGACAACGCAGAAGGTCGGCAAGGGCCTCGGCTTCCTCGCTGTCGTGTACGGCGTGGTGCTCTTGCTCGGCGGCCTGACCGGCGGCGGCAACCCACTGAAACCGCTGGCCAGCGTCAACCTGGGCGGCGACGGTGCAACCGCCGAGGCGGAACACGCCCTGCCGTTCCAGCGCGTCAAGTCGGTAGCCGACCTCGACCGCCAACTCGCGGCCGCGGCTGCGGCCGGGAAAACGGCATTCCTCGATTTCTACGCGGACTGGTGTGTCTCCTGCAAGGAAATGGAGGCCTACACTTTCACTGACAGTGACGTGCAGGCCGCGCTGGCGAATACGGTATGGTTGCAGGCGGACGTGACGGCCAACGACGAGGCCGACCAGGAACTTCTGCAGCGGTTCGGTGTCTTTGGACCACCGACGATCATTTTCTTCGGCCCCGACGGCCAGCAGCGCCAGGGCTACGAGGTCGTCGGGTTTATGAAAGCCGAGGATTTCACCGAACACCTGCGGCGGGCACTCGGCACCGACAATACCGTCGCACAACGATAAAGACGGGGAAAACGTGTCACGAATCATGCTGATCTTCGGAACGGCGCTACTCGCCCTGATGGCGGGCGCACTGTTCTATGCCGCCCGCATTCCGGTCGAAGCGCCCGGTCCCGCCGAACCGCCGGCAACGACCCTCGAGGTGGTTGCGCATCCCGCCTTCGCGCTGCCCGATATCGACGGCACCGAGCGCGACTTCGCCGAGTGGGATGGTCGGCATCGGCTGCTCAATTTCTGGGCGACATGGTGTGCCCCGTGCCGTCGCGAGATCCCGCTGCTGAAGTCGTTCCAGGACGAGCACGGTGATGCCGGCTTCCAGGTCCTCGGCATCGCGGTCGATTTTCCCGAAGAGGTTGCCGAGTACGCCGCGGAGGCGGATTTCAATTACCCGGTCCTCGTCGGCCAGCAGGAGGCGATGGCGGTTGCGGAGTCGTCGGGCATCGAGTTCGTCGGCATGCCGTTCACGATGTTCGTCACCCGCGACGGCGAATACGTCGGCGCCTACCTCGGTGAGTTGCACCAGTCGCACCTCAACGACGTCGTCTCCATCCTGACTCGCCTCGACAATGGCGAGATCAACAAGGAAGAGGCCCGCGGCGCTTTCGACCTGCTGTAGGAACCGCTTTGCCTCCGTGCAGCGGCAGCAGGGGCTGTTGCACCTGACAAATTCGGGCCCGCAGGCCCGCCTGCGCGAACCCCGCCCGCAAGCGCCCATTAGTTGCGCAAAAATCGCGAAAAAGGTTTAGACTTGCGGCCATCTTACGCAAACTCGTCAAGAACAAAGACTGACAGGCGAAGGCCACCATGGATATCCGTAAAGTTAAGAAACTGATCGAGTTACTCGACGATTCCGGGATCGCCGAGATCGACGTCGTCGCCGGAGATCTGCTCGCCGCGGTAGCGTTCTGCGGGCGCCACGGTACCGGCCGCCTGCTCCTTGCCCACGGGATACTTGACGCCCACGTACGCGACACCGGCGATCACCGCAGCGAACGCCGCGATCATCAGG
>JARRMH010000011.1:0-13497 GCA_037386205.1 Woeseiaceae bacterium
TCCGGTATGAACGCCGTCGGCAATATCGCCGATGGCATCCGCACCGGCGCGATGGAACTTGGCATTGCCGGCGGCGTCGAGTCGATGTCGCGGGCGCCCTTCGTGCTCAGCAAACAGGAAGCGGCCTTCGGCCGCAACGCGGAGATCCACGACACGACCCTTGGCTGGCGCTTCGTGAACCGCCTGATCGAAGAGCAGTATGGCGTGGATTCGATGGCGGAAACGGCCGAAAACGTGGCGCATGGCTTTCTCGTATCGCGTGCCGACCAGGACGCGTTCGCACTGCGCAGCCAGCAGCGCGCGGCAGCCGCGATGGATGCCGGCCTTCTCGCCGAGGAAATCGTGCCGGTGGCCGTGCCGCAGCGGCGCGGCGACGACATCATAGTGGATAGCGATGAGCACCCGCGCCCGGATTCGAGTGCCGAGGCGCTGGCTGCATTGCGGCCGATCGTCCGGTCCGATGGCGTTATTACGGCCGGCAACGCATCGGGCATCAACGATGGTGCGTGTGCCATGATCATTGCATCGGAGGATTCAGCGAGGCGCAATCACCTCGAACCGCTCGCGCGAGTCGTCGGCTGGGCCGTTGCTGGCGTCGAACCGCGCATCATGGGCATCGGTCCGGCGCCGGCATCGCAGAAGGTGCTTGAGCTGTGCGGTTACACTGTCGACCAGATGGACGTCATCGAGCTGAACGAGGCATTCGCCGCGCAGGGGCTTGCAACCCTGCGGCAGCTGGGAGTTGCCGACGACGCAGAGCACGTGAATCCGAACGGCGGCGCCATCGCGCTGGGTCACCCGCTCGGCATGTCGGGTGCGCGGTTGGTCGCGACGGCTGCGCGCCAGCTCAAGCGCAGCGGCGGCAAGCTGGCACTGTGCACGATGTGCATCGGCGTCGGGCAGGGCATCGCTATGATCATCGAATCCGTATGAGCAAGAAACGGCTGAGTTACGAGACCCAGGAGCTGCGCGAGTTTGCTCGCGTGCTGCGAGGCCGGCGCACGATCGACCGGTTTCTGAGTACCAGCGTGCCCGACGAACTTGTCCGGCAGGCGATCGAAGTGGCCACCTGGGCGCCGAATCACTACGTCAGCGAGCCGTGGCGTTTCATCCTGCCGGGTCCGGAAACGGTCGAACGCATCATTGATCTCAACGCGAGCATCGTCGCCGACAACAAGACTCCGGCGCACGGGGAACACAAGCGCAAGGCCTGGAGCGAGAAACCGGGCTGGCTCATCGTGACCTGTTCGTACCACGAGGATCCGCTGCGCGAACGCGAGGACTATGCCGCCTGTTGCGCGGCCATCCAGAACCTGATGCTGTATTTGTGGAAAGCCGGTGTCGGTTCCAAGTGGACCACCGGGCCGGTCACCAGAGACCTCAGGCTCTTCGATATCATCGACGTCGACTACAAGGCCGCGTTCGTTGTCGGCATGCTCTGGTTCGGCTATCCCAAGATCACGCCCCAGCAGTCGCGAACGGACGCCCGCGAAGTCACCAAGCGACTTCCCTGAGGCCTAGTCGCGCGCGAGTTCGTCGGGGTGATGCACGAGGTCCCCGGGCGCGATAACCGGCCGCAGCAGAAACACGAACGAGACCGCGAGCCCGGCGGTGGCAATGATTACGATGGAGTTGTGCAGGGTGTTGTCGTAGATTGCCGCTCCCAACAACGCGCCGGTGGCACCGACCGTGTTCTGGATCGTGCCGATAATGGACGAGGCGACGCCGGCGATACGTGGCAGCGGGTCCAGCGCGACGACCGTCGCGTTCGCCATCACGAACGGTATCGTGAACATGTAGAGACAGACACAGGCCCAGACCCAGGCAAAGGGGGCCGCGTCGCGCCAGGCCATGAACGCGAGCTGGCTGCTGGAGATGAAGATCAGCGCTACGCCGAAGGTGATCAACTGGAGCTGGTCGAAGCGCGTCACGAGCCAGCGATTGGCAGCAGCACCGGACATGATGGACAGTCCGAGGCAGGCGAACAGGAACCCGTATTGCTGGATCGTGAAGCCGTAGATCTCGACGGTCATCGCGGCCGATACGGCAATGATCGACATGAACCCGGCCGGCGGCAGGATCAGGAGCAGCAGGCCGAAGATGCTCTGCCGGTGCGAGAAGAATTCTCGGAACGAAGACGTGAGCTGGCGTACGGGATGTACGCCGACGTTGGGCACGTGCGTCTCGGTGAGATTGGCACGAATCGCAAAGAAGATCAGGAAGCCGAGCACGGCGATTGCGATGAACGGCGCGCGCCATTCCCAGTGCGCAACGAGCACGGCGCCGATGGTTGGCGCGAGCACCGGCACGGCGGTGAAGATCATGGTCAGCAGCGACATGAGGCGTGCCGCGGCCTGCCCCGACGCAATGTCGCGGACGATGGCGCGCGACAGGACGACCGCTGCGGCGGCGCCGATGCCCTGTACGAAACGCGCCGCAAGCAGCACGCCGATGCTGTCGCTGGCCGCGGCGACCGTTCCGCTGATCGCGAATACGGTCATGCCCGCGTACAGCGTCGGCAGGCGCCCGAAGCGGTCGCTGAAGAGGCCGGCCGGAATCTGTCCGCAGGCCATGCCGATCATGAAGATGCCGACGATCTTCTGCGCCAGCGGCAGGGTCGTGTCAAGTGCAACGACCATGGTGGGGATCGCGGGCAGGGTAAGGTCGACGGTCATGGCCGCCGTCCCGGTCAGCATGCCGAGCGTCAGGACGAATCGTTTGTTTTGTGCGAGGTGGGCTTTCAAGGAGCGCCAGTGTGCCCACCTGTGATCAATTGCGCCAGTTGCGGCGTGCCGATCCAGTAGGCGAGTTCGCGCGGATGCCCCACGTCCCAGACGGCGAGGTCGGCGCGTTTCCCCGGCTCGAGCGTGCCTCGATCATCGAGGCCGAGGGCGAGGGCGGCGTTGCGGGTAACGCCGGCCAGGCACTCCCGGGGCGTTAGTCGGAACTGGCGAGCGGCCAGCATCATCGCAACCCGCAGGCTGCAGATCGGTGACGTCCCGGGGTTGCAGTCGGAAGCGATGGCGATCGGCACCTCGTGTTCGCGCAAGGCATCGATGGGCGGCAGCTGCGTTTCGCCCAGCGTCAGGAACGCTCCGGGCAACAGTACCGCGACCGTACCCGCACCCGCCATTGCCGCGATCCCCGCGCTCGTCGTGTATTCCAGGTGATCGGCTGACAACGCGCCGAACCCGGCCGCCAGTGCCGCACCGCCACCGTCACTGAGCTGATCTGCATGCAGCTTGACGGGCAGTCCGAGCTCGCGGGATTTTGCGAACACCCGCGCGACCTGGTCGGCGTCGAAGGCAATCGATTCGCAGTACGCGTCGACGGCATCGGCCAGCCGATCCCGGGCGACATCGGGCAGCAACTCGTCGCAAATCAGGTCCACGTAGCCATCCGGATCGTCGTGGAATTCGGGGGGCACGGTATGCGCGGCCAGCAACGTCGTGCGCACGGTGATCGGCAAGGCCTCGCCGAGCCGACGCGCAACGGCCAGCATCTTGAGTTCGCTTTCGATGTTAAGGCCGTAACCGGACTTGACCTCGACGGTCCCGGCACCCTCGGCGGCCAGCGCCTCGAGGCGCGGCAGGGCCGCCGCATAGAGGTCATCGGCCGAGGCCTCCCGCGTTGCGCGCACCGTTGCCATGATGCCGCCGCCGGCGCGGGCGATCGACTCGTAGCTCGCTCCCTCCAGACGTTGCTCGAACTCGCGGGCGCGCTCGCCGGCGAACACCAGGTGGGTGTGGCAGTCGATCAGGGCAGGCGTTACCCAGCGGCCGTCGAGGGACAGCCTGGAGGCGGCATCGACGTCCGGCGCTTCAGACTGCGGACCGAGCCACGCGATTTTGCCGTCGGCGACGGCCAGTGCGCCGTCCTCGATGACGCCATAGTCGTCCCCGGACATCGTGGCAATCCGGGCGTTGGTCAGCAGCAGCTCCATTGCATCGCACGTTAGCATGCACTAACCTGTATATACAACTTGCAGGGGTTCCATGACGACGATACACGCACGTAAAGTCTTGCTGCCGGACGGCTGGGCCGACGACGTCCGGCTGGAGATCGAAGACGGGCGCATCCGCACTGTGACGCCCGGCAGCGGGGAGGCCGAAGGCTCGCTCGGCTGCCTGATCCCGGGACTGTGCAATGCGCACAGCCATGCGTTCCAGCGCGCGCTTGCCGGGCATACGGAACAGCGTTCCCCCGCGGGCCGCGACAACTTCTGGTCCTGGCGTGAACGCATGTATGCGCTGGCGGGCCGCGTCGGTGCCGACGCTCTGGAGGCGATCGCACGCCAGGCCTATTGCGAAATGCTCGGGACAGGTTATACCTCGGTCGCCGAATTCCACTACCTGCACCGCGCACCCGGCGGCGAGCGCCGGGGCGATGCGATGTTCGAGGCGATCGTCACGGCTGCCGAGCAGGCCGGCATCAGGCTGACCTATGTCCCGGTGCACTACGAACGCGCCGGCTTCGAGGATCCCGAGCCGACATTGCAGCAAGCGGGCTTTTCGATGTCGCTCAATCGCTTTCTCGAGCACTTCGGACGCGTTTCGGACAGGGCTTCCCCGACCGTGAACATCGGCATCGGCGCGCACAGCCTGCGCGCCGTTACGGCTGCATCACTCGAGCGCATAGCGGCGCTGGCAGGCGACGACGTACCGATGCACATCCACGTCGCCGAACAGCGGCGCGAGGTCGAGCAGTGCTATTCCTCGTACGGCAGGCGCCCGGTGCGCTGGCTGCTGGAGAATTTCGCTGTCAGGAGCAACTGGAGTCTCGTGCACGCGACCCACATGGACGACGAGGAAACAGTCGCACTGGCACGCTCCGGCGCGGTTGCGGTGCTGTGTCCGAGCACCGAGGCGAACCTCGGCGACGGCCTGTTCCCGCTGCACGCTTACCTGTCTGCCGGCGGCTGCATCGCAATCGGCTCCGACAGCCACATTTCGATCAATCCGTTCGAGGAACTGCGCTGGCTCGAGTACGGCCAACGGCTCGCCTCGCAGTCGCGCAATGTCGCCTCGCTGCGCGAAAGCCATGTCGGCAGCGAGTTGTTCGGCAGGGTTCTCGAAGGCGGGGCGCTTGCATCCGGGCAGTCGCAGGTGGGCATCCAGGCCGGGGCGCCGGCCGATCTCGTTGCGTTGTCCGCTGACGATCCCATGCTGGCAGGTCACGACGACGACTCGCGCCTCGATGCCCTCGTTTTCTCGGGCTACACGTTACCGGTGGAGCGCGTGATGGTCGCCGGGAAATGGCGCGTAATCGATGGGGTGCACGTGGAACGGGACCGTGCTCGGGAAGCGTACGCGGCAACGCTCGCGAAGCTGGATGAGGTGTCATGAGCGTCGCCAAACCCCGTTACCAGCAGCTCAAGGACCTGATCATCAATCGGATTGCGTCCGGCGAGCTGCAGCCGAGCGACCGGGTTCCCTCCGAGCACGAACTCGTCGAGACGATGAAGGTCTCCCGCATGACAGCCAATCGCGCCCTGCGGGAACTCAACGACGAGGGCTACGTCGAGCGGATTGCCGGTCGAGGTACGTTCGTCTCGGACCTGCGATCGCAGTCGCATCTCGTGGCCGTGCAGAACATTGCCGAGGAGATCGGCAATCGCGGACACCGCCACTCGACCAGGGTAGTGCGCACGTCGCGTCAGCATGCGCGCGGCGAGGTTGCGCGGGCGCTGCACGTGGAGCAGGGCACCGATGTCTTTCACCTGTTGCTGGTCCACGCCGAGAACGGCACGCCGATCCAGGTCGAGGACCGCTATGTCCTCGCCTCGTTCGCGCCCGATTGCCTGCAACAGGATTTCGAGCGCGCGACACCGAGTGCGTATCTGAACTCGGTCGCGCCGCTGCAGGAGGCCGAGCAGGTGGTCCGCGCCGCGATGCCCAATGCTGCCGTGCGCAAATATCTGGAGATGCAGGACGATGAGCCCGTGCTCGTCGTGTTGCGTCGCACCTGGTCGGAGGGACGTCCCGTTACCTTCGGCCGCTTTCAACATCCGGGCAGCCGCTATGAGCTGACCGGGCACTTTACACCGCCGGGCACCGCATCCTCGCGGCGGACCGGCGTCACCGAACTGGAGAACGTCGACCAATGAGCAGAACGATCAAGGCCCCCACCGGCGCAGAGCTGCGCGCGAAGTCATGGCTGACAGAAGCACCGCTGCGCATGCTGATGAACAATCTCGACCCGCAGGTGGCCGAGCGGCCGCAGGATCTGGTCGTGTACGGCGGCATCGGCAAGGCTGCCCGCAACTGGGCCTGCTTCGACAAGATCGTGGAGACGCTCGAGGCGCTCGAAGACGACGAGACGCTGCTCGTGCAGTCAGGGAAACCAGTCGGCGTATTCCGGACGCATGCCGATGCGCCGCGCGTCCTCATAGCGAACTCCAATCTGGTGCCCGCCTGGGCGACGTGGGAGCATTTTCGCGAACTCGATCGCAAAGGCCTGATGATGTACGGCCAGATGACTGCCGGCTCGTGGATCTATATCGGCAGCCAGGGCATTGTGCAGGGCACCTACGAGACCTTCGCCGAGATGGGCCGGCAGCATTACGACGGGGATCTCGCGGGTCGCTGGATACTGACCGCGGGCCTCGGCGGGATGGGCGGCGCGCAGCCGCTGGCCGCGACGATGGCCGGTGCGTCGATGCTGGCCGTGGAATGCCAGCCGGACCGCATACAAATGCGGCTCGATACCGGTTATCTCGACCGGCGTGCCGATACGCTCGACGAAGCGTTGTCGATCATCGATTCCGCCGTGGCGAACAGGGAAGCCGTGTCGGTGGGCCTGCTCGGGAACGCGGCCGAAGTGCTGCCCGAACTGGTGCAACGCGGCGTGCGGCCCGACGCGGTCACAGATCAGACCTCAGCGCACGACCCGGCCAATGGTTACCTGCCGCTCGGCTGGAGCGTCGAGGATTGGCTGCAGAAACGCGCAACAGATCCGGAAGCCGTCGCAGCGGCCGCGGTCAGGTCGATGGCGATCCATGTCGAGGCGATGCTCGAATTCCAACAGATGGGCGTACCGACCTTCGACTATGGCAACAATATCCGGCAGGTCGCACTTGACCAGGGCGTTCAGGACGCCTTCGACTTCCCCGGTTTCGTCCCTGCTTACGTACGACCGTTATTCTGTCGAGGCGTAGGGCCGTTTCGCTGGGCCGCTCTTTCAGGCGACCCCGAGGATATCTACCGGACCGATGCGAAGGTCAAGGAGCTGATTCCCGACGATCCGCACCTGCACCAGTGGCTCGATGCCGCGCGCGAGCGAATTCAGTTCCAGGGGCTGCCATCGAGGATCTGCTGGGTCGGACTCGGCCAGCGCGACAAGCTCGGGCTGGCGTTCAATGAGATGGTGCGCAAAGGGGAACTCACGGCGCCGGTAGTCATCGGACGCGATCATCTCGACAGCGGTTCGGTCGCAAGCCCGAACAGGGAAACCGAAGCAATGCTCGACGGGAGTGACGCGGTTTCCGACTGGGCTTTGCTGAACGCCCTGCTGAGTACGGCGGGCGGCGCAACCTGGGTGTCGCTGCACCATGGCGGCGGCGTCGGCATGGGGTATTCGCAACATGCCGGTCTCGTCATTGTTTGTGACGGATCCGAAGCCGCCGACAAGCGCATCGCGCGCGTCTTGTGGAACGATCCGGCAAGCGGCGTCATGCGGCACGCCGACGCCGGTTACGAGATCGCCATCGAGTGCGCGCGCGAACACGAACTCAGGCTGCCGATGGTGGACACCGGGAGTTGCTCATGAAGCTCATCGTCGACAATCAGCTCGTGACCCTTTCGGAGCTGCGGCGGGCCTGGCTGGAGCCGGTCGAGGTCGAGCTCGGCCCCGACGCCCGCCGGCGGGTCGCGGAGTCCCAGGAGCTGATCAACGACGTCGTCGCGCATGGCGAAACCATCTACGGGGTCAATACCGGGTTCGGCCAGCTGGCCTCGAGGCGTATCAGTGACGACGATCTTGCGACACTCCAGGAAAACCTCGTGCGCTCGCACGCCGTCGGCGTCGGCGACGACCTCGGCGACGAGGTCGTACGCCTCGTCATGCTGATAAAGGTCATCGCGCTGGGCGAAGGCTTCTCCGGGGTCCGCCTCGAACTCGTCGATACGCTGTGCGCATTGATAAACAACGGGATCTACCCGCGCATTCCGTCGCGCGGTTCGGTCGGTGCATCGGGTGATCTTGCCCCGCTCGCCCACATGGCGGGTGCGCTGATCGGCATTGGCGAAGTACGGGTCAATGGCAAACTGGTAGCGGCCGCGGACGCATTGGAGGAAGCCGGCATCGAACCCGTCCGATTGGCGCCGAAAGAGGGCCTCGCGTTGCTGAACGGCACGCAGGTGTCGACGGCAATCGCCCTTGCGGGCGTCTTTCGTACCGAGAACGTGCTGTCGGCCGCACTGATGGCCGGTGCGATGTCGTCGGACGCGGTCAAGGGCAGTGATACGCCTTTCGACCGCCGCATCCAGAGTGTGCGTGGACACGGAGGACAGATCGCGGTCGCGACGGTGCTGCGGGAGCTCATGCACGACAGCAAGATTCGCGCTTCGCACGAAGACTGCGATCGTGTGCAGGACCCTTACTCTATCCGCTGCCAGCCACAGGTCATGGGCGCCTGCCTGGATGTATTGCGACACGTCTGCAAAGTGTTGCAGACGGAAGCAAATGCGGTCACCGACAATCCGCTCGTCTTCAGCGATGGTCGGGAAGTGCTGTCCGGAGGCAATTTTCACGCTGAACCGGTTGCGCTTGCTGCCGACTACCTTGCTCTCGCCATCGCCGAGATCGGTGCGCTGTCCGAGCGTCGCATTGCGTTGCTCATCGATTCGCACCTGAGCGAATTACCGGCCTTCCTCGTCGAGGATGGCGGTCTCAACAGCGGTTTCATGATGGCCCAGGTTACGGCCGCGGCGCTGGCGTCGGAGAACAAGTCGCTCGCCCATCCTGCGAGCGTGGACAGTCTGCCGACGTCGGCCAACCAGGAGGACCACGTCAGCATGGCAACATTTGCTGCGCGGCGTCTGCATACGATGCTTGACAATGTCACCAGCATCGTTGCAATCGAGCTCCTGGCCGCGGCGCAGGGCGTGGAATTCCGCGAATTGCAGAGCTCTCCGGCGATCGAAGGGGTTATCGCGGCGATACGGGAACTGTCGCCGCGCTACGAGCAGGATCGCTCGCTGGCGTCCGATATCCGGCGCGTTGCGGCAACGGTCGAGAACGGGGATTATTGCAGGTTCGCGGAATCCGTATTGCCGAGTGTTGCCGAATGAGTGACCTGTTCACGTTTCATGCAGGGACCCGCCCGCTGCTCGTCAGCGTCCCGCACGACGGGCGCCGCGTGCCGTCGGAAGTCTGGGAACGCATGACGACAGAAGGCAAGGCGCTGCGCGATACCGACTGGCACGTCGCCCGCTTGTATGATTTCGTCCGCGATCTGGGGGCCAACCTGCTCGTGGCCAACTACTCGCGCTACGTTGTCGACCTCAACCGCCCGGCGAGCGACGAGGCGCTCTACCCGGGACAGCTATCGACGGGCGTTTGCCCTGAACAGACGTTTGCGGGTGATGACATCTACATGACGCAAGGGGTTCCTCCTCGCGAAGCGGGTCGGCGCGTTGAGACCCACTGGCTGCCCTATCACGCGAAAATCGAGGAAACGCTGGGCGAGATCAGGGCGCAGCACGGCTTCGCGCTGCTATGGGACGCACATTCCATTGCGAGCTCGGTGCCACGGCTGTTCGACGGCGAGTTGCCCGAACTCAACATCGGTACTTTCGGTGGCAGGAGCTGTGCGCCGCAAACAGAGGCGGCGCTTGCCGGAATCGCCAAGGAGAGCCCGTTCAGCTTCGTTTTGAACGGCCGCTTTCAGGGTGGTTACATCACACGTCATTACGGCGACCCGGCCAACGGCATTCAGGCCGTGCAACTCGAGATCGCGCAGCGGGCCTATATGGATGAAGCGGCAACCGAGTACGACGCAGCAAAAGCGTCACGCCTGCGTGTTACGCTCCGGCGTATGCTGGAAACCTATTTGGAACGAACGAGAAAGGACTGAATCAATGAGAATCAAAATAATCAAGTGCTTTGCAGTTGTCTTTGCGATGCTCCTGTCAACGACTGCGCTGGCGGCGTCCGCCGACGAGATCGATCAAGGCGCGGACGAGGCGCTCGAGAAATTCGCGAAGCAGGTCGACGGGGGCGAGGCGTTCCTGAGCCAGGCCGCCGGCTACCTCGTATTCCCGCGCGTCATCAAGGTCGGCATCGGCGTCGGCGCCGAGACCGGTGAGGGTGCTCTGCGCGTCGGCGGCCAAACCGTCGATTACTATCGCACGACGAGCGGTTCTTTCGGCCTCCAGCTCGGTGCCCAGGCGAAGTCGATTGTCATCGCATTCATGACGCCCGAGGCGCTCGGGAAGTTTCGTGATTCCGAGGGCTGGAAGGTCGGTGTCGACGGCTCAGTGGCGCTGATCGATATCGGTGTGGGCAAGTCGATCGACACCCAGAACATCAAGGACCCGGTCGTCGGCTTTGTCTTCGGGGCGAAAGGCCTGATGTACAACCTGACGCTCGAAGGTACGAAGTTCTCCAAGCTCGAGAAGTAATCGCGTATGGTGTCGCCGCTCGTCGAACAGTCGCACGGCTGGTTGCGCGACTGGTTCCGCAGGATATGGGATGTGCGCGGTGGCGGGCTGTATGCCGTCGGGTTTGCCGTCACCTTTCTTTACCTCGAGATTATCGACCTGGCTGATGACGTGATGGGCATCGGCGCGCTGTTCGACGGCCAGATCATCGCTTTCGTCGTGGATTTCTTCATCGACTCCCTGAAGAACACGATCGCGGCGTTCCTCTGGCCCGTCGGCATCCTGCAGTGGGTTCCGCCTTTCGGAGCGATAGCGCTCGGTGTCGCTTTCTGGCTCTTTCCGATCTACGTCAAGCCGCACGTCGAGAACTGGCTGTTCGACGGCGAACCGCAGGAAAAAGAGGAACAGTCGGGGGAGACATAAGGAATGGAGCTGCAGCTGGAAGGCCGGGTCGCGATGGTTGCCGCCGCGAGCGAAGGAATCGGCTACGGCATCGCCGAGGCCCTGGCACGCGAGGGCGCAAGACTCTCCATAGCCAGTCGCTCGGCCGGTAAGATTGGCACGGCGGCGCAGACTTTGCGCGACAAGTACGGCGTCGAATGCAATGGCTACGTCATGGACGCTGCCGATGCGGCAAGCATCCAGTCGTGGACCGAGGCGACGCTGCGAGACTTCGCCGCAGTCGACGGCCTCGTGATCAACGCGGGCGGCCCACCGCCGGGCAATTTCGACGCGTTTGACGATGCGGCGTGGGCGGGGGCCTTTGAATTGACGTTGATGAGTGCGGTGCGCATGGTACGGTCGGTGTTGCCGCAAATGCGTCGGCAGGGGTCGGGCTCGATCCTGACCGTCACGTCGTCGTCGATCAAGGAGCCGCTGGACAATCTGTTGCTGTCGAACGTGCTCCGCTCCGGCGTGGTCGCGCTCGTGAAGAGCCTCGCCAATGAACTCGCTGGGGAGGGGATACGGGTCAACAATCTCGTGCCGGGACGCATCGATACGGCGCGCGTGCATGCTATCGATACCCTGAGCGCCGACAAGAAAGGTATCGCGCTGGAAGAAGAACGTCAGGCGCAATTCGCTGACATTCCGCTCGGGCGCTATGGCACCATCGAGGACATGGGCGCGGCCGGGGCGTTTCTGTTGTCCGGTGCCGCCCAATACATCACCGGCGCGACTCTCGTGGTCGATGGTGGCAAGACGCGAACCATATTCTGAGTGCGCGACAGCTCAGAGACAGGGGTCAGAGATACGGGGTCTCGTCGATGTCGAACTCGACTTCTTCGTTTGCGCTGGCGGGCAGTTTGGCCATTTCCTTCCGCAGCATTTCAACGTGCTCGGTTTCCTCGTCCCGAAGCTCGGTGAAAAGTTCCCGAACGTCCGGGTCGGAGACGCCCGGTAACGCCATGTCATAGAAGTCGTACGCTTTCTTTTCGGCGGCGAGGCCGATCTCGAATGCCTGCAGTACGGACATGCCGCGATGCGGCGCGCCCATGTCCGGAGCTTCCACGTCATAGAGGTCGTCCAGGGTTACCCTGGCAGGTTGCTTGCCGAACATCTCCTTGCGGCGGGCCTCCAGCTCCTGGCCGTGCTTGGCCTCATTTCTAGCCATGGCGGCGAAGAAGTCTCCCGCATCGTAGCCGCCGCTCGAGCCGAGTTGGGTTGCAAACATCTGGTAACGATGGCACGCCTCCATCTCGATCAGTTTCGCAAGGTCGAGGGCATCCATCAGGCTGAGTTTCGACAGGTCGAGGCGCGTAGCCATTGAAGCAACTCCTGGTCCGGTTTACGGTCCGCCGAGGTTAGCATCGTCGCATACGTGGGAGCGATAAGGGGAGACCGAATGCCGAAAACCATCGTCGGGCAGCGAATCGTTGCTCCTGCGATTGCTATTTCAAGTGTTATGTCAATAAACTGGTATTCTCGAGTTGTGGTGGAGCTATCGCTTCTACTACAATGATCTAAAAGCAATAACCCGAAAGGCAAACCTGGTGTGAGCCAGGGGCGCAAAGCCACGGGTCCTGGCATCGTTTCGATGGTCATCGGCCGAATCGCAGGATCGCCGGGCTGCCGAAAAGAAAAAGAATCAGGACCAAGCGTCGCGAGGCAGCCGAGCATGACCAAATCAGTGCAAAAAACCGCCATTCTGGCCTTCATCCTGGCGTCGCTCGCGGCATGCGGCGGCAGCCGCGGATCGGATGATCCGGACAATCCGGGTGTGCCGCCGTCTTCGGATACGACGCTCCATTGGGATGAAGATAACTGGGATGAGGAGGACTGGGGATGATCAGAAATACTCTAATTACGTTTGCCCTGTTTTTGCCGTTTGCGGTTAATGCGCAGACAGAAGTGCCGCATGAGTTTCAGGCGGGAACGCCGGCTCGGTCTGCTGAAGTCAACGCGAACTTCGATACGCTCGAGACTGCTGTCGACGCGAATGGCGAACGGATTACACAAACCGAAGCCAATGTGGCAGAGAACACCTCGAACATCTCGACAAACACCTCGAATATTTCGACAAACGCATCGGCTATCGAAAGCAATGCCTCGAATATTTCGACAAACGCTGCAATCATCTCCAGCAACGGCAACGGAATCTCCGTCAATGCGATCAGCATCAACGAGAATTTGACTGCCATAGAAAACAACGCCAGTGCGATCACCATGTTGAGCACGGGTTCAGGAATCCATCTCTATTCCCAAGGTACTGCGATCGGCCGATTTGTGGGGCTGTCGAATATCACCAGTTTCACTGGCTTTTGGGCCTTGAGTGATCCCGGGTACCTGTTCCTCGTCGGCCCGGTCAGCAATTCGCCGGATTCCTACCTCCTCGAGTCCAAAATCGTGTTTGTCGGGGAAGACTGTATGGGTGATGCGTATCTCAATTTGGATGCGA
>JARRMH010000012.1:0-21504 GCA_037386205.1 Woeseiaceae bacterium
TGGCGACGGCACTCAGCAACAGGCTGATGACCGCAGTCAGCGACAGGAACCGCTTCGCGCGATCGGCCGCGTTGTAGGCACGATCGCTGCTCTCTTCCTGGCTGCGCACGCGAATCTCGTCGGGTAACAGGTCCGCGATGGCGTCGCTGAAGGCCGCAACATCGTCATCGTCACCGGCCACCAGCAGCGCATAACGCACGCGACTGCCCTCGCCGACGAGCCCGCTCGCCGCGATGTCGCCGACATTCATGATGACGGTGGGCGCCAGCGATGCGAACCCGATCGACTGGTCCGGGCGATAGGTCAGGACCGCGCCGACTTCGAGCCGGAGCTCGCCGATATCCAGGACGTCGCCCACGTCGGCGCCGACCCGCGCCAGCAGCGCACCATCGGCCCATACCTCACCGCGCGGCGGGACACCCTCCATCGGCCGTTGCTCGCCGAACATCGCGGGCGCCGTGCGCACCTGGCCACGCAAAGGGTAGTCGTCACTGACGGCGAGGATCGACGACAACGCACTGTCGTCACCGAAGAACACGACCGACGGAAACGACATCGTCTCGGCGGTCCTGAGGTCGTAGTCATGCGCCAGTACCTGCCACTCGTCCGGGACCGGTACCTGCGAGCGCAGCCGCAGATCGGCCGCCAGCACCTCGTTGGCCTGGCGCGTAACGGCCTTGCCGATGCGGTCGGTCAGGAAGCCGACCGCCGTCAGCGCGGCAACGGCAAGACTCAGCGCCGCGAGCAGTACCAGCACTTCCCCGGAACGCAGTTCGCGTCCGAAGCTGCGCAGGGCGTACAGCACTGCCTTCAAGCCGGCACCTCGCTGTCGCGCACGAGCTTGCCGGCATCGAGTTCGAGAATCCGGTTACAGCGCTCGGCCAGCTCGTTGTCATGTGTGACCAGCACCAGCGTCGTCGACGAGGAGCGATTGAGGTCGAACATGAGCTTCATGATGGTCTCGCCGGTACGGCTGTCGAGATTGCCGGTCGGCTCGTCGGCGAACAGCACGGCGGGCTCGGTGGCGAACGCCCGCGCGATCGCGACCCGCTGTTTCTCGCCACCCGACAGCTGCGCCGGGTAGTGGCTCCAGCGGCTGTCCAGCCCGACTTTGTCGATCAGGTCCCGCGCCGCCTTGCGAGCCTCGTCATGGCCGGCCAGTTCGAGCGGCAGCATGACGTTCTCCAGGGCGTTGAGCGACGGCACGAGGTGGAAGGACTGGAACACGAAGCCGACGCTGTCCGCCCGCACGCCGGCGCGGCCGTCCTCATCGAGACTCGAAAGGTCGGTGCCGTTCAGCTCTACGTGACCGCGGGTCGGCAGGTCCAGTCCCGCGAGCAGGGCCAGCAACGTGGACTTGCCGGCACCCGAAGGACCGACGACCGCCACTGACGCGCCGGCCGCAATCGTGAAACTGACGTCGTCGAGAATGGTCAGAGTCCCTTCGGGGCTGCTAACCTCTTTGCTAATCTGGTGGGCGCCCAGCACCCTCGTCGAAGATGAATCCGGCATGCGAAAACTACTGACTATCCTTATTCTGGTTGCGGCAACGGCTGCCCAGGCAGCAACATCGCCCACGATCCTTATCTTCGGCGACAGCCTCAGCGCCGGCTACGGTATTGACGTTGACCAATCCTGGGGCGCTTTGTTGCAACAAAGACTGGCCGAACAAGGGTACGAACATCGTGTCGTGAACGCCAGCATATCCGGCGAGACCACCGAAGGCGGGGTAACCCAGATCGACAAGGCGATCGAGGAATTCTCGCCGGAACTGATTATCCTGGAGCTCGGCGGAAACGACGGCCTGCGTGGTTTCCCGCCCGCCCGGATCAAGGACAACCTCACGGCGATCGCGCAACGCGCCCGCGATTCGGGTGCCGAGGTGGTGCTGCTCGGTATTCGCATCCCGACCAATTACGGGCCGCGCTACACTCGAGCGTTCGAAGCCGTTTACAGTGACGTGGCGGAGGAACTCGACATCCGCTGGATCGAGTTCTTCATGGAGGGTGTCGCGCTCAACGACGACCTGCTGCAGGAAGACCGCATCCACCCGAACGCGGCGGCGCAGCCTATCTTGCTCGATAACGCCTGGCCGGTAATTCGCGCTACACTTGAATCGCGTTAGGCCCAATTCGAAGCGAGGAATTCTTGGATAAAGTCTGGCTGAAGTCCTACCCGGAAGGCATGCCCGCGGAAGTACCGGAACCGCCCTGGCGCTCGGTCAGGGACCTGATCGAACACAGTTTCGCGACCTGGCCTGACAACGTCGCCTATTCGAACATGGGCACGTCGCTCACTTATGCCGACCTCAATCGTCTGTCGATGCGCTTTGCGCGCTATCTGCAGCAGCGTCTCGGACTGACGCGCGGCGAACGAGTCGCAATCATGCTGCCCAACATTCTCCAGTATCCCGTCGCCATGTGTGGCGTGTTCCGCGCCGGGCTCGTGGCCGTGAACGTCAACCCGCTGTACACGGCCCGGGAACTGCGGCATCAGCTCCAGGATTCGGGTGCACGCTGCATCGTCATCCTCGAGAACTTCGCCGGCACGCTCGAGAAAGTGATCTATGACACCGATGTCGAACATGTCGTGGTCACCGGCGTCGGCGACCTGCTCGATTTTCCGCGCGGCCTGGTGACGAACGTCGTGCTGCGTTACATCAAGCGCGCCGTGCCGGGCTATCGTCTCGAGAACAGCGTTGCGTTCAACAAGGCGCTCAAGGCCGGTGAGGGAGGCACCCTTAAGGAAGTCGAGCTCGGTTATGCCGACATCGCCTACCTGCAGTACACGGGCGGCACCACCGGCGTCTCCAAGGGGGCGATGCTCAGTCACCGCAACATGGTCCACAACGTCCAGCAGGTAATGACCTGGCAGGGCGATGCCTACGAAGGCGCCGACCAGGTCGTTGCCATTACCGCGCTGCCCCTCTATCACATCTTCTCACTGCTGGTTAACTGCCTGACGATGATGGGGCAGGGCGGCGAGAACGTGCTGATCACGAATCCGCGAGACTTCAAGGCCTTCGCCAGGGAGATCGGCCGACACAAGTTCAACATGCTGACCGGCGTCAATACGATGTTCTCGGCGCTCATGAACGAGCCCGAATTCGACGCGATCGACTTCAGTCACATGCGCGTCTGCCTCGGTGGCGGCATGGCCGTCCAGCCGGCCGTGGCCAGGGAATGGAAGAAGCGCACCGGCAGCCCGATCCTGCAGGGCTATGGCCTGACCGAAACGTCTCCGGTGGCCACGTCGTGCGTCATCGACGCCGAATTCACGGGCACGATCGGCCTGCCTGTTCCCTCGACCGACGTCATGATCGCCGACGACGACGGCAATGCGCTGCCTTTCGGCGAGATCGGCGAGATCTGCATCAAGGGTCCGCAGGTAATGGAAGGCTACTGGCATCGGCCGAAGGAGACCGCCGAGGTCATGCTGCCGGGCGGCTGGCTGCGAACCGGCGACGTCGGCCGCATGGACGAGGAGGGCTACGTCTGGATCGAGGACCGCAAGAAGGACATGATCCTCGTGTCCGGCTTCAACGTTTACCCGAACGAAATCGAAAATGTCGTCGTCGAACTCGACGGCGTGCTCGAGGCCGCGGCGATCGGCATTCCCGACGAGCGTGCCGGCGAAGTCGTCAAGATCTTCGCCGTGCGCAAGGACGAATCGGTCACGGAGCAGGACATCCTTGATCACTGCCACGAGAACCTTACCGGGTACAAGCGGCCAAAAGAAATCGAGTTCCGCGACGAGCTGCCGAAGACCAACGTCGGCAAGATCCTGCGACGCGAGCTGCGCGATTCGTAGGAGGGCTCTCTGCAGCAGGGCGTTCCAACGCCCCACCCCATTCCCGGCCTACGCCGCTGCCACGGGCACATCGCCCGCCCGCACTCAACTGTCGTGATACTCGGGACTCATCTCGTGTACCGCATCGACGAGCACGGTAACGTTCTCCGGATCGATGTCGGGTGTAATACCGTGGCCGAGATTGAAGACGTGTCCGGGCCCTTTCCCGTAGCTGGCCAGCGTCCGCGCAACGCCGGCCCGGATGACCTCGGGGCTCTCCCGCAAGGTCGCCGGATCGAGGTTGCCCTGCAGCGCGACCCTGTCATTGACGATCTCCCTGGCTGTCGCGAGGTCGGTCGTCCAGTCGACCCCGAGTGCATCGCAGCCGGTGTCGGCAAGATCCGCGAGTAACTGGCCCGCGCCCTTGGTGAACAGGATGACGGGAATACGGTGCCCGTCTTTCTCGCGCGTCAGGCCATCGACGATCTTCTGCATGCTGGCAAGCGAGAAGCGCCGGAAGTCATCCGGCTCGAGGGCGGCGCCCCAGGTATCGAAGATCTGGACCGCCTGTGCGCCGGCGTCGATCTGCGCATTGAGATACTCGGTCGTCGTTTCGGCCACCTTGTTCATCAGCTCGTCGAGCACGGCCGGCGATTCCTTGGCCAGTCCCCTGATGATCGGAAACTCGCGGCTCGAGCCGCCCTCGACCATGTAGGTTCCACAGGTAAAGGGACTGCCGGCAAAGCCGATCAACGGAACCTCGCCGTCGAGTTCGCGCCGGATTGTCCGCACCGCATCGAACACGTAGCCGAGTTCTTGCTCCACGTCGGGCACGCGCAAATCCCGGATCGCGTCCGCCGTTTGCACCGGGTTCCTGAACTTGGGCCCCTCGCCGGTCACGAAATACAGCCCCAGCCCCATTGCATCGGGGACCGTCAGGATGTCGGAGAACAGGATGGCCGCATCGAGCGCATAGCGCCGGAGCGGCTGTAGCGTAACCTCGCAGGCGAGATCCGGATCGCGGCACAGGCTCATGAAATCCCCGGCCTGGGCACGCGTCTCCCGGTACTCCGGCAGGTAGCGGCCCGCCTGGCGCATGATCCACATCGGTGTGCGCGGCACGGGCTTGCGCAATAGCGCCCGTAGCAGCAGGTCGTTCTTCAAATCGCCCATCAGCCCCTCACCTGTTGCTCTATCTGTTCCTGGATCGCCTCGGCCGCAGCCCGCGGGCTCTCGGCGTCGCGAATCGGCCGGCCGACGACGATGTAATCGCAGCCGTTGCCAAACGCCGTTGCGACGGTCACGACGCGCTTCTGGTCGCCGACGGGCCGGTTGTCGACCGGTCGGATGCCGGGCGAGACGACGAGCAGCTTCTCGTCCACGAATTGCCGCAGCTTCGGCACCTCGAGCCCCGACGAGATCACCCCGTCGCACCCGGCATCGAGACACTGCCTGGCGCGGGACAACACGAGCGCATCGATATCGCAGTCGAAACCGAGGTCGTCGAGATCACCGCGGTCGAGGCTCGTGAGCACGGTCACGCCGAGCACCTTGAGTGTATCTCCCTTGTTCGCGGCGGCCGCTTCCATGATCGAACGATTGCCATGCACCGTTACGAACGACGCACCGCGGTCCTGCAGCGCGCGCACCGCGGAACCGACAGTCGCGGGAATATCGAAGAACTTGAGATCGCAAAAGACCTTCTTGTCACGTTTCAGGAGCCAGTCGAGAAGCTCGAAATAGTGCCCGCTCATCATGAGCTCGAGGCCGATCTTGTAGAACGTCACGGCATCGTCGAGTTCGTCGGCAAGCTGCTGCGCCCGTTCCACTGTCGGTACGTCCATGGCGAATATCAGCCGGTCCTTGCTGGGAATATCTTTGTGTTTCACGGTGCTTCCTTTGAGCCCGAATTCACGCCCGATTGCGACGGTGGGCGGACCTCCCAAAGTCCGGGCGGTCGCGCGACGCGCATTCTATCAGCCTGCAAGCGCTGCGTGGGCCTTGATGGCATAGCGGTCCGTCATGCCGGCTATGTAGTCGGCAACGACGCGGGCGCGGCCGCGGTCGTCGCGGTCGGCAGCGCGCTGTGCAAATTCGTCAGGCATCAGGGAAAGATCGGACGAATAGGCCGCGAACAACTCCTCGATAATCTGCTGCACGCGTTCTTCCATCGCCAGCTTCTGCTCGTGGCCGTAGAGGTGTTGGTGAAGAAACCGTTTCAGCGACAGGTGTTGCTCACGTATATCTGGCGACATGGCGACCAGGGCCTTGCCCGCCTCACGCACGTCGTCTATCGAACCAACACCCGACGCGTCGAGCCGGCGCCGGGTTTCGTCGATCATATCCGTGACGACCGTACCGATCATGCGGCGGATGATTTCATAAATCAGGCGCCTGTCGTCGAGGTCCGGGTAGCGCCTCTTGACCTCCTCGAACTGGTGCCCGAATAGCGGTTGCTCTCGCAGCTGGTCCAGCGTCAGCAACCCGGCGCGGTACCCGTCGTCGACGTCATGATTGTTGTACGCCACGGCGTCCGCGAGATCGGCGACCTGCGCCTCGAGCCCGGGCTGCTTGCGGTCGAGAAAGCGCTTGCCGACATCGCCGAGCTGGCGCGCGTTGCGCGCCGAGCAATGCTTGAGGATGCCCTCGCGGGTCTCGAACATCAGGTTGAGCCCGGGAAAATCGGCGTACTTTGCCTCGAGTTCGTCCACGACGCGCAACGACTGCAGATTGTGTTCGAAGCCGCCGAAGTCGCGCATGCAGGCATTCAGTGTGTCCTGCCCCGCATGGCCGAAGGGTGTATGGCCGAGGTCGTGTGCCAGGCAGATGGCCTCGGTGAGGGCTTCGTTCAGACGCAGGGCGCAGGCGACCGACCGACCGATCTGCGACACCTCGAGGGAGTGTGTAAGGCGGGTCCGGTACAGGTCGCCCTCGTGGTTGACGAACACCTGGGTCTTGTACATGAGCCGCCGGAAGGCGGTCGAATGGATAATCCGGTCGCGATCGCGCTGGTACTCGCCGCGGTGCCTCGGGGGCGACTCCGCGAATCGCCGCCCGCTGCTCCCTGACTCCCGCGCGGCAAAGGCTGCGAGGCCGTCACCCATCAGGCGACGTCGGCGACGAGCTCGTCGAGCCGCTTCCTGTCATAGTCTGCCGTCACGCGACTCTCACCGATGGTATCGAGCAACACGAACCGCAGCTTGCGGTCCTTGACTTTCTTGTCCATACCCATCGCGGCCATCCATTCGTCGGCATCGATCCGGGGTGGCTCCACCGGCAATCCCGCCGCCGCAATGAGGTCGCGCAGCCGCCCGATGTCCCGGGCGTCGATACCGCTCAGCTCTGCCGCCATGACCATACCGGCAGCGACGGCCTCACCGTGCAGCCAGTCACCGTAGCCCTGGCACCGCTCGATGGCGTGACCGAAGGTATGGCCGAAATTGAGGATGGCCCGGCGCCCCGCCTCGCGCTCGTCCTCGGCAACGACCTCCGCTTTGAGCTCGCACGAACGCCGGATGGCGGTCGCCAGTGCGTCGGCATCGCGCCGGAGCAGCGCCTGCATGGCGGTCTCGAGCCATGCAAAAAAGTCCGCATCGCAGATTGCACCGTACTTGATGACCTCGGCAAGGCCTGCTTTCAGCTCGCGATCGGGCAGTGTGTCGAGCGTGTCGGTATCGATCAGTACCGCTCGCGGCTGGTGGAACGCACCAATCAGGTTCTTGCCGCCCTCGTGATTGACGCCGGTCTTGCCGCCGACCGACGAGTCGACCTGGGCAAGCAGCGTCGTCGGTACCTGGATGAAACCGACGCCGCGCATGTAGCAGGCGGCGGCAAATCCGGCGATGTCCCCGACCACACCGCCGCCGAGCGCGATTACCGTCGTATCCCGGCCGGCCCGCGCGGCGACGAGTTCGTCGAGAATCGACTGCATTGTTGCCATCGACTTGTACGCCTCGCCATCGGGCAGGCTGATGCAGCTGACGTCGCGCCCGGCGAGATCGGAGACCAGCTTGTCGAGATAGAGCGGTGCGACCGTCTCGTTGCTGACCACGAGGCAGTCCCGCCCACCGGCGTAACGGCCGAGGTCGAAGCCGCCTCCGAGCAGGCCGCGCCCAATGAAGATCGGGTAGCTGCGTTCGCCGAGGTTGACCGTAAGCTCGTGCATGCAGCGAAGATTACATCATGCGGTGAATGGTCGTTAGTACGTCGCTGAGGACATCTTGTCGAGAATCTCGTCGACGACGGACCGAACCTTGCGACCGTCCGTCTGCACGATGAGGTCGGCGACCTCCCGGTACAGCGGGTCGCGAACCTCGAGCAGACCCTCGAGAATCTCACGCGGATCCCCGCCCTCGAGCAGGGGACGTTCCCGCCCTTTCTCGGTGCGCCTGACCTGCTGGTCCACACCCGTGTACAGGTAGACGACGAAACCCCGCGCCCCGAGATGATTGCGGTTCTCGGGGCGGACGACGGCACCGCCGCCCGTGGCAACGACGACATTGTCCTTGCGTGTCAGGTCATCGACCGCCGCAGCCTCACGCTTGCGAAAGCCCTCCTCGCCTTCTTTCTCGAAGATGAACGGGATATCGACCCCGGTGCGCGCCTCGATTTCGTCATCCGTGTCCATGAACGTCAGGTGCAGGCTGCGCGCCAGGTGCCGGCCAACCGCCGACTTGCCTGCGCCCATCGGACCGACGAGGAAGATTTTTTTCGGATGTCTCATTCTGCGGTGCGCGGGCCCTTTAAAAAGAAAGCCAACCCGCAGGTTGGCTTTCCGACTACCGGTTCGGGAAGTGCCAGCTTAGTAAATGCTCGAACCTTCCTCAAGAATCCGTGGCGTGACGAAGATCAGCAGCTCGGCCTTGTTGTTGGTGTTCTGCTTGCTGCGGAACGCGGCACCGACAAAGGGAATGTCCCCAAGGAACGGTACTTTGTTGATCGTCTCGCGGCGCTCGGTCTCGTAGATGCCGCCGAGCACGACCGTCTGGCCATTCTTGACGAGCACCTGCGTCTGCACATTACGAGTGTCGATACTGGGCACGGTGCCACCGAGCCCACCCGTCGAGATGATTTCGCCGACACTGTCCTTGTGAACCATGAGGTCCATGATGATGTTGTTGTCGGGCGTAATCTGCGGCGTAACCGTCAGGCTCAACACGGCCTTCTTGAACTGGATGGTCGTGGCGCCCGAGGACGCGGACTGCTGGTACGGAATCTCCACGCCCTGCTCGATGACGGCTTCCTTCTGGTTGGCCGTAATGACGCGCGGCGTCGATACGATCTCGCCCCGTCCTTCGGCTTCGAGCGCGGTCAGCTCGAGATCGACAAGATAATCGTCACCAAGAACCGCAAGGGCGAACCGCCCTGCCGCATCCGAGATCGGCACGCTGACGTTGTAGCGATTGTTCAGCGTCGGGATCTCGATCGGGTAGACCGTTCCGTTCGTCGGATCAGACAGGTTGTCCAGCGCGGAGTTGATCATCGTGTCCGTGCCGTTACCCGTGCCAGACGTCACGATGAGGTCGTTGTTGTCCTCGCTGAACGCCGTTACGCCCAGGCGCATGCCGATGTCGCGGCTGAAGTCGTCGTTGACGATGACGATACGCGACTCGATCAGTACCTGCTTGATCGGGATGTCGAGCGTCCGGACCATGCGGCGAATGTCCTGCAGCTTGTCCGCCGTGTCCTGGATGAGCAAGGTATTGGTGCGCTCGTCCACGGCGATGCTGCCGCGTTCGGACAACATGGAACCGCCGCTCGACCCGGTTATCAGGGCCTCGAGGTCGGAAGCCTTGGCGTAATTCACCTGCAGGAACTCCGAGTACATCGGCTCGAGCTCGGCGATCGCAAGCTTGGCTTCGAGGTCGGCCGTTTCGCGTGCGGCGATCTCCTCGGCCGGCGCAACCAGGATGACGTTGCCGTTCTGGCGCATGTCGAGACCCTTCGTCGTCATCACGATGTCGAGCGCCTGGTCCCACGGAACGTTGCGCAGGCGCAGCGTGACATTACCCTGAACCGTGTCGGATACGACAATGTTCTTGCCCGACGTCTCCGCCAGCAACTGCAGCACGGCGCGCGTCTCGATGTCCTGGAAGTTCAGCGTCAGGCGCTGACCTTCGTATTCCTTGGTCTCGGAGAACAGGTCGGACTGGGCGTCCGCTGTCTCCGGTGCCGGGTTGATTTCGATCGTGAACTCGTTGTCCGTCTGGTAGGCAAGCTGCTCATACTTGCCGGTCGCGGAAATCACGATGCGCGTATCGAGATCGGTGCGCAGCGAGTCGACTGTCGTCACAGGCGTCGCGAAATCGTTGACGTCGAGGCGACGCATCAGCTGGGACGGGAGGCTCGTGTCCTTGAACACGGCGACAACGCGGCCGCCTTCCTGGCGAATATCGACCGGCGTGGAAGGATCGGTCAGGTTGACGATAACGCGACCACCTCCGTCACGCGTACGGCGGAAATCGACGGCTGTGATGGAACGGCTGCCCGGTGCGGCATAGGAAGGCGTTTGCGACGGCGGTGCGCTGGCGAACTGGGTGGAACCAGCGCTGTAGTCGTCTCCATCACCGAGCGTCACGGTAACGACATTGCCACTTACCGAGGTCGTGTAATCGACCATCGACCCAAGGTTCAAGACGACACGCGTACGACCGTTGGCTTCGGCGGTAAGAACCGTATCGAGCAACCCGACATTTACGTCACGCCGCCGCTGCGACATGCCGAGCGATGTATTCGGCAGGTCGAGCGCGATGCGCGCGGGGTTCTCGATCGTGAAGTCCAGCGGTTCCGGCGCCATGTCACTCATTACGAGCTTCAGCTCGACGCGATCGCCGGGCAGGCTCTGCACCTGAATGTCCTGCAACGTGTTGCTTTCCTGGGCACTGGCGACAGCCCCCCAGAAAAGCAGCATGGCTGCCTGTGCCAATGCGGCAAACATCGCGATGCGAGGTCCGGCCGTCGGTTTCGTCTTGAGCATCATTCCCATTACTCCCAGTTCCATTCAGGCATCAATCCGAAAGACTGATAGCGGCATCACGTTCGATGTACCCGCCAATACCGTCAGAAATAATTTCCACCAGCGTGATTTCTGATTCCGAAATATCCGTGATCCGTCCGTCGTTCTGCCCCATGTAGTTGCCGGGGACGACGCGGTGAATCAACCCGTCCGAGGTTTGCACGAGGCCGTACATCGTATCGCCGATGTACAGCGTCCCGACCATGCCGAGCGTGTCCAGAGGAAAGCCCTCGAGATACTCGCGGCTGCGATCGGGATCAGGCCGCGTGCCACCCGCAGCCGCCCCCGTCGCCTGCGGCGTATCGGGAACGAACGGCGAACGCATCCCCTCGACATCGGCGACGTAGGTGAATCCCTCGTACGGCGTAATCTCGGGTAACGGTTCGATACGGCCACCCGGTCGCGCCTTGACCTCGTTGATGTACTGGTCGAGGTCATCCATGTCGCCACCGCAGCCGGTCAGGCCGAGTGCGAGGACCAGGAGAAGGCCGTATTTAAGTGATGAAGCACGCATGGTCACTCAGCCCCCTCGTCGATGTAGCGGTAGGTCTTGGCCGTCACTTCCATACTCAGGTTATCGAAGCGGTCAGTGCTCTCGGGCGTAATATTGATGTCGTGCAACGTCACGATGCGCGGCAAGGCAGCGATACCGCTGACGAAATTGCCGATCTCGTGATAACCGCCGGTCAGGCGAATCTTGATCGGCTTCTCGGCGTAGAAATCCTTCGGTATCTCGGCCTGCGGTACGAACAGCTTTTCCTGCAGCCCGGCGGCCAGGCCGGTCTGGGAGATGTCGACGATCAGGCTCGGAATCTCGGTTTCACCGGGCAGCTGCCGGAGCATCGTGCCGAACGACTGTTCGATCTGTGCCAGCTGCGCCTTGTAAGCATCGTAGTTGGCTGCCTTGCGCTGCTTGTTCTCGAAGGTCACGCGCAACTCCTGCTCTTCGGCCTGCGCGCGCTCGAGCAGCGGTGCCTTGTCCTTGACGATAAACCAGTAGATGCCGAGGCCTGTCGCCACGGCGAACACGATCACGATGACGGCGACGCGAAACGGCAGTGGCCAGCGACCGACATCGTTCGCGTCCAGGCTCTGCAGTTCTTCAATGAGGTTCATTCCATCTCCTCCTCGTCGGAGCCTTCGCGCTTCTGCTTGAGGTACACGATGAACTCGGCCTGCCGGGACGAGCCGGACTGCGTGGTTTCTACTCGCTCGACCTCCGGGTCATCCAGCCAGTTGGATGCGTCGACGCGTCGCATCAACGCCGATACGCGCGTACTCGACTGGGCTACGCCGCGGACCTCCACGCGCGCACCGGTTTGCTTGAGGCCGGTCAGGTAGACCCCTTCCGGAAGCTGCCGGACAATCTCGTCGAACAGGTGCACGATCTCGGGGCGACTCTTCTGCAGCTCATCGATAATTTCCATCCGGGCGAGCAGGCGTTCTTTCTGCCGCTCGAGCCCGTCGATCTCCTCGATACTCTTCTCGAGTTCGACGATTTCGGCCGTCAGTCGATCATTACGCGCCCGCTGGTTGTCGATCATCTGGTTGTAAAAAAGTACGGCCAGCATGGTCACGGCGATAGCGGCAACGAGGGCTCCACCGATGGCGACGCCAAAATCTCGTTGGCGTTTCTTGCGTTCCGCCTCGCGCCACGGGAGTAGATTAATACTTGGCATCAGTCAAAACTCCTCAGTGCGAGACCGCATGCAGTAAGAAGTGCCGTCGCATCTTTATGCACACCCTGTGATTTGGCCTTGGACGATATCTTCATTTGCCCGAGCGGATCGCCGACTTCGGTCGGAATACCAACGCGGCTCGAGATGACGTCCGCGATACCCGGGATGTTGGCGCAACCGCCACAGACCAGGATCATGTCCGGCTGTTCGCGGCCACCGCCCGAAGCGAGATAGAACTGGAGGGAACGGCTGACCTGCTGGGTCATGTCGTCGATAAAGGGCTCGAGGACCTCCGGCTGGTAATTCGACGGCAGGCCACCCTGCTTCTTGGCCCGGCCCGCGTCCTCCATCGACAGGCCGTAGGTCCGCATGATCTCCTCGGTCAGCTGTTGGCCGCCGAAGTTGAAGTCACGGGTATAGACGACCTTGAGGTCCTGCAGGACGCTGAAGGTGGTGCTCGACGCGCCGATGTCGACGACCGCAACCGACTGACCGATGCCGCCGTCCGGAATCTGGTGACTCAGCAGCCGGCAGGCATTCTCGAGCGCGAACGCCTCGACATCGACGATCTGCGTGCTCAGTCCGGCAGCGTCGACGGCGGTCTGCCGCTGCTCGACGTTTTCGGTACGCGTCGCGACCAGCAGCACGTCCAGCAGCTCGGGGTCCTTGTCGTTGGGCCCGATGACTTCGAAGTCGAAGCTGACTTCTTCCATCGGAAAAGGAATGTACTGGTCGGCCTGGATCTCGACCTGACCCTCGAGATCCCGTTCCGACAGGCTCGAGGGCATCTGGATGACCTTGGTGATCGCAGCATCGCCGCTGATCGCGACCGCAACGTCGGTCGCCTTGGCGCCCGCTCGTTTGACGGCGCGTCGAATCGCTTCGCCGACCGCCTTGGCATCGACAATCGCCTTTTCGCTCACCGAACTGGGGGGATATATCAAGAAAATGTTAAATAAAACGTGACTTTGTTCACGATCCCGCCATCCTTGATTTCCGTGCCTTCCGTAAGGCGCATGTCCTGGCCGACTTTCGGCCCGAACGGAAACGGTTATTGCGACCATCAGCCAGTAATGACTATCATCGCGACCTGATTGCCCGTGCGAGAGGCATTGCCCTTCAAAAGCCACATTTTCGTCACCGCCCAGCCACCACGTTACTTTTAAATACGGCGCTAACACGTCCGAAGATTCGGGGCTATTCGGCCGAAAACGTTTGTAACTATGCATAATTCCACGGGAAAAAAATCGGCCGTACGTCACATAAGGCGACATAGGCTGGCGCGTTTTCTCATCGTGCTGGCAGCGCTGGGCGCGCTCGGCGGCATCGGCGTCGTCGCCGGGGTCATTGGTGCCTACTATTATGTCGAGCCGGGACTACCGGCTGCGCGGACGATACGCGACATCCCGCTGCAGGTGCCGTTGCGCATTTTCAGCCGCGACGGTCGGCTCATCAGCGAGATCGGCGAAAGGCGGCGAATTCCCGTTTCTTACGAGCAAATCCCGCAACACGTCGTGATAATTCGCGCACTGGTACGTGTTCTCCAGACGGGCGATGCCTCCGGCGGCGGCGGAAGCACGATTACACAGCAGCTGGCCCGTGACTACTTCCTCACCCGCGAGCAGACGATTGCCCGCAAGATCACCGAGGCCTTCCTCGCGAGGAAGATCGAGCAGGAATTCACGAAGGAGCAGATCATGGCCCTGTTCCTCAACAAGATGTTCTTCGGCCAGCGGGCGCACGGCGTCGCCGCGTCGGCGCGCGTGTTCTTCAACAAGGACCTCGGCGAGATCAACGTCGCCGAGGCCGCGACCCTGGCGGGCGTGCTTCCCGCACCGTCCAGGTACAACCCGGTTACGAGCCCGCGCAACGCCACGATCCGGCGGAACTACGTCCTCGGCCGTATGCGGGATCTCGGCTTCATCGACCAGCAGGAATTCGAGCAGGCACTGGAATTCCCGATGGAGTCGCGCTCTTACGGCGCCGCGATCGAGCTCAACGCACCCTACGTGGCGGAGATGGTGCGCAGCGAAATGCTCGAGCGTTACGGTGAGGGTGCCTACACGGACGGCTACCAGGTCGTTACGTCCCTCGATTCGCGCCTCCAGAAAGCCGCAAACTACGCGCTGCGGAACGGTCTGCTCGAGTTCACGCGCCGGCGCGGATACCGCGGACCCATTGAGAACATCGAACTCACCGACGCGCTACTCACGACGCCTTTCGAGGAGTGGCCAGGCGAGATTCGGGAGCGCCTGGAACAGTATGCTCCGGGCGGATTGTCGGTCGCGCTCGTCACGGCCGTGAACGAGAACAACTCGGCCTCGCTGCTGTTCGACGATGGCGAGACGGCATTATTGCCATGGTCCGGGATCAGCTGGGCCAAACCATTCGTCGATCGTGAAACGACCGGGCCTGCACCCGAAACCGCTGCCGACGTGCTTGCTGTGGGCGACCTCATCTACGTCATGCCGACGACCCGTGGCACGTGGGCTCTCGCCCAGGTACCCGAAGCACAGGGCGCCGTCGTCTCGATCGACCCGTTCGACGGCGCGATTACGGCGCTGACCGGCGGCTTCGACTTCACGACCAGCAAGTTCAACCGGGCGCGCCAGGCCTTTCGACAGCCCGGCTCGTCGTTCAAGCCGTTCATCTATTCCGCGGCGCTCGAGGCCGGCAACACGCCGGCAACCGTGGTGCTCGACGCGCCCGTCGTGATCAGCTCGTCGGAACTCGAAGCCGTGTGGCGGCCGATCAACTACAGCGGCCGCTTTTACGGGCCGACGCGCATGCGTGAGGCGCTGGTGCGCTCGATGAATCTCGTGTCGGTTCGGCTGTTGCTGTTCGAAACCGGCGTTGGCAATGCCGTCGAACACATCGCCAAGTTCGGCTTCGGCGGTGCCGCCCTGCCGCGCAACGGGTCACTCGCGCTGGGCAGTGGCGCTGCGTCGCCACTGGACATGGCGCAGGGCTATGCGATCCTCGCCAACGGCGGCCGGGCCATCAAGCCCTACGTGATCGACGTGATCTTTGGCCCCCAGGGCGAAGCGCTGTATCGGGCCGATCCCGCGATCGCCTGCGAGGAATGCGCACCCGAGGAGGATCCGGAGCCCGTGTTCGAGGAAGAAGAGCCGGAGGAAATGACGCTCGAGCAGATGGCCGATATCGCCGACGTCTATCGGCCCGACGCGAAAGCCGATCCTGAACTCTTTGCCGACGTCAATCTCGCGCCGCGGGCGATCTCGAAGCAAAACGCATTCCTCGTTCAGGACATGATGCGGGACGTCGTCAAGCGTGGTACCGGCCGCCGGGCGATGGTGCTCGGTCGCAATGACCTGTCGGGCAAGACCGGCACGTCGAACGACCGCCGCGACGCCTGGTTTGGTGGTTTCAACAGCGATCTCGCCGCGATCGTGTGGATCGGGTACGACGACGACCTGCCGCTCGGCCCCCGCGAGGAAGGCTCACGGACGGCCCTGCCCGTCTGGATCAGCTTTGCGCGCATTGCCTTTGAGGGGCTCCCGGAACACCAGATGCCGATGCCGAAGGGCATAGTCTCGGTTCGGATCGACCGCGAAACCGGATGCCCGGCCGGGGCCGGCCAGGGCAACGCGGTATTCGAAGTCTTCCGTGAGGGCAATGTGCCGGAGTGCGAGGCGGGCGAAGCGCTGCCGGATATCTTCAACGACACGTCGGGCACCGGCCCGGATGCCGACGAAGACGACGAGGAAGAAGAGGAATCCCTGTTCTGACGCATGCCGCGACGACGCAATAACGAGACCGAGCGAGCGCGCCTCGTGGTCGCCCAGGAGGCGGCGCGCATCATCGTGAACCACGGCATCCGGGACTACCGGGTTGCCAAGCAAAAGGCTGCCGACCGGCTCGGCGTCAGTGTGCGCGGCTCATTGCCGGGCAACGCCGAGATCGAAGCCGCCCTGGCGGAACACCTGCAGATTTTCGGCGGCGATGCGCACGAGGACAGGCTGCGCCTCATGCGGGTAGCGGCGCTGTCCGCGATGGAGTTGCTGGCATCGTTCACACCGCGGCTGGTCGGCCCGGTGCTGGCGGGAACAGCGGACGACAACTCGGCGGTCAACCTGCATTTGTTCGCCGACAGCCCCGAGTCCGTCGCGATGGAACTCGACCAGCTGGGGGTCAGTTACCGCCCCTACGAGCGGCGGTTGAAGAGCCGCCGCGACCAGGCGGAGACCTACTCGGGTTTCGAGTTCCACCACGGCAATAACGCCATCCAGGCGACGGTGTTTCCCGTCGACGGGATCCGTCAGGCACCGATGAGCCCGATCGACGGCAAGCCGATGAGGCGTGCGGACGCCGATGGGGTGCGGGCGTTGCTGGAACACAATTAACGAGAACAGGGAACCTGCTGTGCGTGTTCCCTGTTCCGGGTTCGCCCGCTGGCGCGGGCTCCTACGTGCGTTTTTCGATCGGGACGTAGTCGCGCGCGGCTTCGCCGACGTAGAGCTGCCGCGGACGCGCGATCTTGCCCTTCGGGTCGGAAATCATCTCGCGCCAGTGCGCAACCCAGCCGACTGAGCGGCCCAGCGCGAACATGACCGTGAACATCGACGTCGGGATGCCGAGCGCCTTGTAGATGATGCCCGAATAGAAATCGACGTTCGGATAGAGATTCTTCTCCTTGAAGTAATCATCGCTGAGCGCGACTTCCTCGAGCTTGCGCGCGAGTTCGAACATCGGCGTCTCTTCGTTGTTGGGCAGCGCGTCGAGCACCTTGTGCGCCATCTTGCGGATGATTGTGGCGCGCGGATCGAAGTTCTTGTAAACCCGATGGCCGAATCCCATCAGGCGGAACGAATCGTCCTTGTCCTTGGCCTTGGCGATGTACTTGTCGATCTGGCTGGCATCGCCGATCTCGTCAAGCATCTTGAGGACGGCCTCGTTGGCGCCGCCGTGCGCCGGCCCCCACAGCGCCGAGATGCCGGCGGCGATTGCCGAGTACGGGTTGGCGCCGGAGCTGCCCGCCATGCGCACCGTCGAGGTCGAGCAATTCTGCTCGTGATCGGCGTGCAGGATGAACAGCAGGTCGAGCGCCTCGGCCTGGACCGGATCGATCTCGTACGGCTCGGCCGGCACGGAGAACATCATCTGCAGGAAGTTTTCCGTGTAATTGAGATTGTTCCGCGGGTACATGAACGGCTGGCCGACATTCAGCTTGTAGGCAGCAGCCGCAATCGTCGGCAGCTTGGCGACGATACGGTGCGCAAAAATGTCGCGATGCTTCGGATTCGATGCGTCCATCTCGGCGTGGTAGTAAGCGGACATCGAGCCGACCACGGCAGACAAAATGGCCATCGGATGGGCGTCGTAACGAAAGCCCTTGAAGAAGTTGAGCATGCCCTCGTTGAGCATCGTGTGCGTGCGAATCGTGTGATCGAACTCTTCGAGCTCACTGGTCGTCGGCAGGTGCCCGTGCAGCAACAGGAAGCACACTTCGACGAAATTCGAATGCTTGGCGAGCTGTTCGACCGGGTATCCCCGGTACATGAGGATGCCTTCTTCGCCGTCGATGAACGTGATGTCGGACTTGCAGCTGCCCGTTGCCACAAACCCGGGATCGAACGTGAAGACCCGCTGTTCCTTGTACAAGGAGGATATGTCGATGACGTCCGGACCGGTCGTTCCGGAATGAATTTTCAGCTCTGTTTCTTTGCCGTCGGGGCTGATTAGTCGAAAGGCATCCTGAGTCATGACAATCCTCGCTTTTCCTATCTATTAACCTTCCGAGCATAGCAAAGACTCACGACTCCGGGAGTCGTGAAAATACGTAAGTCTCTGTCTGGAGCGCAAAGCCGGGGGGCGGCTGGCTATGCGCGTCCCGGGGTCATTTCATGCCGTACTTGCGGCGGAATTTGTCGACCCGACCGCCGGAATCGACGATCTTCTGCTTGCCGGTGTAGAACGGGTGGCACGAGGAGCACACTTCGATCAGGAGATCTTCACCGAGCGTAGAGCGTGTTTCAAATTCGTTGCCGCAACTACAAGTGACCTTGATCTTGTCGTAATTGGGATGAATGTCGGCTTTCATGTTGCTCTCCGGAGCACGCTTCTCTGCGAAAAAGGGCGCGTAGGATATAGGGTTGCCGCGGTGGCCGCAAGCCCCGGTTTGTTATCCACAGAACCTGTGGATAAGTTTGTGGAAGAAAATTGAACGAGTGCCGTAAGGTCCCGTTTTTTAAACACCCGCTTCAATTTGACTATTTTGTGTCCATTTTCAAAAACAACCATAAAACAACGGGTTACAGTCTCTTCGAGAACCTTATCGTGAGAAGAGGCCACTGATACACTGAAAATACAGTGCCCCCTCCGGTGTTGTGCATAAACGACGCGGTCAGGGCGCGGGCAGAAATTCTGCTTGCAGGTCGTCGAGGAAGCGCATGCCGAGCGCGGTGGGGCGCCACCGGCCCTCTGCGGACTGCTCGAGGAGCCCTCGCCTGAACGCTTCGGATGCCGGTTCCTCGAGCGTGTCAAGGGCCAGTCCGGTGCGTTGCTCGAACAGCGAAACCTCGAAGCCGTCGACCAGTCGCAGCGCGTTGAGCATGAATTCGAAGACCAGGTCGTTGTCTCCCGACACGTCGGCCATCGCGCCGTGCTCGCCGGCCTCCATCAGCTCGAGATACTGGAGCGGATGGGCCGGCTTTCGATAGCGCAGCACGGTCTCGCCGTCCGTGATCTTGCCGTGCGCGCCGGCCCCGGCGGCAAGGTAGTCGCCGAACTGCCAGTAATTGAGGTTGTGCCGGCAAACGCGCCCGTCGCGCGCCCAGGCGGATACCTCGTAGCGCGCAAAGCCCGCCTCGCCCAGCAGCGCCTCACCGGCATCCTGGATGGCCCACGCCGTCTCGTCGTCCGGCAGGCCGGTCGGCGGGCGGGCATGGAATACCGTGTTGGGTTCGAGCGTGAGCTGATACCACGACAGGTGTACCGGGCCGAGGTCGAGCGCCGCCCGGAGGTCGGCCATTGCCATCTCGACGGTCTGCCGCGGCAGGCCGTGCATGAGGTCGAGATTAAAGTTATCGAACCCGGCGGCGACGAACTCGTCGACCGAGCGGCGAATGTCCGCGGCCGAATGGATACGCCCCAGCCGCTGCAATGACGCATCGTCGAAACTCTGGGCGCCGATCGATACGCGATTGACACCCGCAGCCCGGTATCCGGCCGGCGAACCGCACTCGACCGTGCCGGGGTTGACCTCCATCGTTATCTCGGCCCCGGCCGCAACGCTCAGGCGCTGGTTGATGCCATGCAACAGCCGGCCGATCTCGTCGGGCGGGAACAGGCTGGGGGTGCCGCCGCCGAGGTACACTGATTCCACGGTCCTGCCGCCGGCCCGGGTCGCCTCCCGGTCGAGGTCGGCGAGCAGTGCGTCGACATAGCGGGCAACGGGCGCCTCGCCCCTGGCGGAGTGCGAGTTGAAATCGCAGTAGGGGCACTTCTGCACGCACCAGGGCAGGTGCACGTACAGCGACAGCGGTGGCGAGTTCACGCGTAGTGCCGGTCGATCAGCTCGACCAGCTTCCTCAGCGCCTGGCCGCGATGGCTGCGGGTGTTCTTCTCCCCGGCCGGCAACTCGGCCGAGCTGCAGCCGCACTCGGGCACGTAGAACAAAGGATCGTAGCCGAAGCCGCCGGTGCCGCGGCGCTCCGTGAGGATGCTGCCGTTCCAGACACCCTCCGCAACGAGCGGTTCGCCGCCAGGCTCGACATAGGTCGCCACGCAGTGAAACGCCGCGGCGCGGTCTGTCACGCCATCGAGCGCCGCGAGGAGCTTGTCGTTATTGGCCTCGTCACCGGCGTCGCCGGCGTAGCGCGCCGACCAGACCCCGGGGGCACCGCCGAGGGCAGCGACGGCCAGCCCGGAATCGTCCGCGATCGCCGGCAGGCCGGTGGCTTCGGCGGCATGGCGTGCCTTCAACAGGGAGTTTTCCGCGAAGGTCGTCCCGGTTTCGTCGGCGTCGCCGACGCCGAATTCCGCCTGCGCAACGACGTCGATAGCGAGTCCCTCGAGCAGCCGCGCGATCTCTCGAAGCTTGCCCGGATTACCGGTCGCCATGACGATTTTTCCGGGGCGCCGGCTCACGCGAGTCCCGTACGAATCGCCTCGCTCTGCGCGTCGATGATCGCGGCGATCCCGGCGCGGGCGAGACCCAGCATCGCATCGAATTCGTCCTCCGAGAATGCATGGCCCTCGGCGGTCCCCTGTACCTCGATGAAGCGTCCGGCATCGTTCATGACGATGTTCATGTCGGTCTCGGCCTCCGAGTCTTCGTCGTAGTCGAGATCGAGCACCGGCTCGCCGCGGTAGATCCCCACCGAAATGGCGGCGACCTGGCCGTGCAGCGGGTTGGCCTTGAGCGCGCCTTGCTGCGTCAGGCGCGCCATCGCGATGGCGAGCGCGACGAAGGCGCCGCTGATCGAAGCCGTGCGCGTCCCGCCGTCGGCCTGGATCACGTCGCAGTCGAGCGTGACCTGCCGTTCGCCGAGGGCCTTCAGATCGGTCACCGCGCGCAGTGACCGGCCGATCAGTCGCTGGATCTCGACCGTGCGCCCGCCCTGCTTGCCGCGGGCCGCCTCGCGACCCGATCGGGTATGGGTTGAACGCGGCAACATGCCGTACTCCGCGGTCACCCAGCCGCGGCCCTTGTTGCGCATCCAGACCGGCACGCGGTCTTCGACACTGGCGGTGCACAGCACGCGCGTGTTGCCGAACTCCGCGAGAACGCTGCCTTCAGCGTGTATCGTGAAGTCGGGAGTAAAGCGCACTGCGCGCATTTCGGATGCCTGGCGGCCGCTTGGGCGCATGGAGGTTCTCCTTTCGGGGCGTGGCTTTCAGCCGTGCCAGCGTAGTGCCGTGCCGGACGTGTTGTCGCTGTACGGAGTATTGGTGCTCAGGGCCTTCATGCTGAGCGCCTTCAGATTGGCGGCGAGATTCTCCTCACCCGGCTTGCCGATCGCGGCCACATCCGTATCGCTCAGCCCGGACCAGAGACCG